>NZ_CALFIG010000349.1 GCF_937876455.1 uncultured Flavobacterium sp. | reverse complement strand
CATAATTCAACTTTTGTTTTCAATTCCGCTACTGCACAAAGCCGCAAAACGTTATATACAGTTATACTAAATTACTAATATTAAGGTTTCGTTTTTACCTTCTTTTTTGCCTCATATTCCTTCATGCAGGCATCCACCATGCCTCTAGTGATTACATTTACACTTTTAGTGTCATATCCAATAGCTTTTAACATATTCACTTGTTTCTCTGTGGCGGGTAAGTTAAGGATAATCTGATTACACATTCCCTTTGTATAGTGGTCTTTCTCTATGTCATATCCTAAGTCTTTAATCCATAATAGCTGCTTTTCTGTGGCTTCTTCTCGCATTCTGATACTCTTATTCACCTTAGCTTTAGGGATGCGTAGTAATTGAACTATCTCATCTTCTTTTCTCTCGAAATTGAGAAGTGCTTTTCTCTTTCTTTCTTCTAGTAATTTATCTCGCTTTTCCGCCGAAATGAATACCCTATCTTCAGGGTCTTTGTCTTTGTCAAGTTCCCAACAATTTACTAGGTTATGTCGGGAGGTGTTATCAATGTAATCTAAGATAATACAGTTCTGCCCAAATTTATCCACCACTTCTTTGCTTTTAAGCCTTGTGCCTCGTCCGATACATTGTAATGCCTTGGTTAAAGATTTGGTGGGTGTTGCCATGCCAATACAGGAAACATCAGGAATATCCACACCCGTTGTTAATACCATACAATTAGTAAGCACTGTTAGATTTTTAGCCTTGAATAGTTTAATGTTTTCTGAGCCGTTGGGAGTAAGTTCTTCGTTAGAACTGATTGCTTTAGTTTTTACGCCCATATCATTAAACACTTCCGCCAAATTCACAGCGTGGTTTATGTCGGAACAATAGAATATTGCCTGCCGACCATTACAATACTTAATGTAATTTGATACTACTAACAAGTTACGCTCAGGGGTGTTAATTTCATTCGCCAAATCTCTTTGGTTTAATTCTCCGCCTAGCGTTCTTACTTTGTCTAGCGAAGTGGTGGTCTTAACTCTAATAGCATCTAATTCGCACAGAAAGCCATCGTCAACAGCTTGTTTAATATCGTATTGATAAACAATCTCATCAAATATATCGCCTAGCTGCGCACCATCGCTTCTAGTGGGCGTAGCGGTTAAACCTAAGAGTAATTTAGGATTGAAATAATCGGTCACTTTCGCCCAGCTAATCGCTGCTGCTAGGTGACATTCGTCTATAACTATGCAATCAAATTCATCGGGCTTTAACAGATTTAATCTATTGTGAAGCGTCTGAATCGAAGCAACGACCACGTTTCCTTGCGGATAAAAGTCAGCAGCCTTAATCACTCCCATTTTAAAATCTGAGCCTGCAAATAAGCCTCCTGAGCGCACGTAATTAATAAACCCCACTTCTTCTATGTGCTTAGCTAAAGACTCGTCAAAACGCTCTCTAATGAAGGCTAATGAACTTTGCTCGATTAAAAGTTCCGAATGTGTGACCCAAAGTATCCGATTAAATGGTTCTGTTGTTTTAACAGCAACAGTCGTCTTTCCTGCGCCAGTTGGAAGCACAACCATTTGGCGGGTAATACCCCTTGCAAGCGCTGCGTAAACACTTTCTTTCGCCTCTATTTGATAATATCGTAGCTCTTTCACTTAATATCCAAATGTTTTACTTTGTTTCCTTTTTCGTCTAATAGTTCCCAAGACTTGCCTGTTTTTAGATATTCATCTATCAATGTTTTTCTTATTAATAGTGTTTTAAATATCTCTTCTCTTCTTTTTTTTAGCATGGGTAAATCTTTCCAATGCTTAGATTTTAGGTCTTTAGAGAGAAGTGTTAGGCTGTACGTCCAAATGTTTTTTTTCTCATCCGCTGAAACGGTAATCTCCCCACCTGTGCTAGTAAATACATCATACAGATGGGGAGTAATTTGTAATGGGTATTTGTAGAGTTCTGTTAGTTCCATTCCGTCCGCCTTAGCCGATTGTATTTCTTCATAAAGTCTTTTAGCATTATGCAAAGCAGTATTAAGGATTATAAAATTAGGACGTGGGTAGAACATTATGCCACTACTGATATTTCTTTGTAGAACTTGATGCCGTTTTTAATTTCTCCGTTTTTTAGAGTTTCTTTGTTTTCCGCCAAATATGCTTTCACTTTAGCTTCGTCAATAGTTAGCCATTCTAAAGGCACTTGTTTAATGTCGGATAGTTCAAACTTCCAATTCTCACGAATGTTTCTTGTCTTATTAACTGATGCAGATTGACTAACTACTTCCGCCACTACCTCGTTTTGTTTCTTTACTTCTTCAATAGCCCGCTCTACATTGTCGGTAGGGAGGTCTAATCCATTAGCAAAGCCTTGTTTTTTTACATTAAGAAGTTGAATGTACATATCCCGTAATGCGTGGGCTTGACTGACAAATTCACCAAATTTCTCGTCTTTAGGAAATCTAGTATTAATGTAATTTAATACCTCGTCACATTTCTCTTTACTATCCACCTCGTCACATAATTGTTTAAGGCGATTAGATAATTCTACATTGATGTAATTGAGCGTTTCTTGGCGTTTGCGCTCGGCTTCTCTGCGGGCTTCTTCCCATGCCTTCACCTGAGATTTAATGTGTTCTACTGCCTTATCTAAGGGTTCTGAGAGTTCTTTAGCAAGAGCGTCTATTTTCTTTCCCGCCTCTAGGTAGGGGGCTTTTATGGTTTTACGCTTCTCGTCAATGCTTTTAACTAATTCATTAGCTTTAGATAGGTTCTGCTGCGCAATAGCAAGGGTAGTGTCATCGCTGATTTTAATTAACAGGCAGTTGGCAGCGATAGTAGCCGATTGCTCTTTGAAGTAGGAAATGGATGCTAAGCTATCCTGTAATTCCTTATTTGTTTTTGTTACTTCCATACCTACACTTTTTCAAAGTCAAACTTTCCTTTAATATGCTCGTTTAGATGTTTACCGATAGACTCAGCGATAAACAAATCATTAGCCACCGATTGCGGCACTTTATGATACTTGTAAGTAATCATTTTAGGCTTATACGTTACTAATAACGTGTTAAACTGCTCATTGTATTCCATCTCGGATACTTGTGATGAATTTTCTACTGTCTTTTTCATACTTGTTATACGGTCTTAATTCACTTATAGTTTCAAAAAACATCTTCTTTATTTTCTTCAGGTTCATCATAGTCGGTTAATCTGCTGTATTTACCCTCAAATTCGGCATATACAGCCTGCGGATTGCCAAACCTATTCTTGACTATGTTCATCTCGCAAAGTCCTCTTAAATCATTTCCCTTGCTGTCAAATTCTAATCCATGATAGTCAGGTCTAAATAATAGAATAATCATCACTGCATTTGCTTCAATAGCACTAGAGCCTTTTAAATCTCCCATGCTCGGCCGCAATGCGCCAATATCCATCTTACCATCCCTGCCATATTTAGTTCCTTCGGCAGCATTCTTCTTCGCCTGCTCACCCCTTTTATCCACATCTCTGCTAAACTGACTAAGTAATAACAAGGATAGATTTTCATTCTTACAGATACGCATTAATTCTGTCATAATTTGCTCTATTCTCTCCTCCTTGCTCATCCGCATCTCGTCGGGAGTGTTCTTCATTAGCTGAAGGTAATCGAGCATAATGAGCATAGTTTGATTTAGCGGCACTTTATTTTTCTTCCGCCATGCACGTACACTACTCTCGAAATACTGCCATGTAATGCCCCCTGTATCGTCTATGGATATATTTTCCTTAAACAAGGACTTGGCTTTAGATAGTTCTGTGAATTGTTCATCGTCAACAAAGCCCCTGCGCATAGCAAATGAATTAATCTCTTTGATATGTGATAGCATATTAATCACAATATCATCAGGCTTCATTTCTAAGCTAAAGAATTTAACAGGGGTGTTTTTATAGATAGCATTATGCACCAATACATTCACTACCGTTGTAGTTTTGCCGCCGCCCTTGCTGCCCGCTAAAACAGTTATGCCAGGGCCTATCCCTCCCGTTTTCTCATCTAGTTTCTTAATCCCCCAAGTGTAACCATATTGCTCAATAACACCGTCTTTTAAATCCTTAATGCGCTGCATTGCTATATCAAATGCCTCGCTAATGCTTTTATCCTTGTTTACATTATTTACACTACTCTCAACGCTAATGATGTAGTCTTTCATTTCTGAAATCACTTGCATTGGGTCGGTGTCGCTATCAACTTCTACCTTTGCTTTATTCAGCTTTTTGCTTAGTGATTGAGATAGATAGTCTTTGAATAAAGCATCTACATATTGTCCCACCATCTGCGGTGGTAAATATGCAGGCATAAATGTACCCACTTCAAAGTACACTTCTTTGGTTGTAATGCCTTTATGTGATAGTTGGCTGCTAAGTAATGTAAGGTCTATTTTAATTCCCTTAGTGTGACACTCTTTCAATATCTGATAGGATAAAGAGGTGACGTTAGTGGGAAATATCTTAGCAAATACTAGGTTCTCACACTTAGCATCTTCAAATAGGTCGGGTTGGTCTATGTAGCAGGCAATAAGTCTGCCCGCCATTTCGGGCAATGCTACATTCATTAGAATTTCGCTCCTTTCGGTTTAGATACTACGTGAGTTATTGGCGTAGCGATTAATGTTTGTGCTCCTTGCTTGTTTTTATCCTTAAACCACACTCTACGGGCTTTAGCTTGCCAATCTTTTACTAATGTTCCTTGACTATCTTTCCAAGGCTCATCTGGCTTATCGGGATTGCTGTAATAATTAAAAAACTCAGTGGCGGAATGTTCTGAATATCCTTTTTCTTTGAAGTAAGAAATCACTTCTTCTAAGCTAGGATTGCTGGACTTCGGCTTTTTACCATCGTGCTTTCTGATGCGGGATATTTTAATACTACTACCTTCTTTAATAAATTTCACTACATATCCCTCTAGGATAAATTCTTCTTCTAATGCTATTTTCTTCATCTCTTTTACGTCTTATATTCCCACAAATCTAATACGGGATGATAATTAATCGGCAAACTATTTTTCATTATCTCATCGGCCTCACTCTTAAATGCAGCCAATCTATCGTGTAAAGATATTTCTTCACGATAGCTTTGCTTCCAAGCGAAATTGATGAGGGTAATGACTAATAGCTTTTCTCTTTCCATTACAAATCTGTAAGGTTTTTATTCATGGTTATTTCCTTGCTGCTGTGTAAGGAAATGTTCTTCTTCTTTTTGTAGCTGTAATTGCGCTGCCATGTGCATGATAAAATCTTCGTAGTTATTGCACAGAGAATTAGCAAGCGTGTTGGCGGCGGATAAGCCTTGACTCATAATAGCAATAGTGCTACCAATATCCTTTTTCTGTTTTGCTCCTTTAGCTGTTTTCTTAGCTTCTTTAAGCGATTCCATTTTACTTTCTAGGATATTAGCTACTATAAGTAATGCCGCCATTTCACCTTCTAAGTCGGCTTGGTAAACAATTCCGTGTTGGCCTTTGGTGGGTTCGTTAATGTTTAATGTGTATTTGATTGTTCCTTCTTTTTGCATGATTGTTTATTTTTTAATGATGTATCTATTTTTAAGAATTCTCAATTCTGAGCCGTCAAGAAAAAACACAAACTCCGCCATTTGTATTTCCATCAAAGAAATGTTTTTAAAGTGAGATAATTCAATGTCTTCTAAGAAAGCCTTACTGTACAAATCGGATAAATCTTCTCTTTCTAATATTATTGTTTCTGCTTTTTTCATTATTATTGGTCTTTATGGCTGAAAAATTCAAAAGAATGCGTATGCTCTCTTTCTTGTTCTTTTAAATATTCGTGTAAGTTTTTATGTGTTCCTCCTGAACAATTTCCTATTCCTGTTTCGCCTTTTATTATTTCAGAAGTCCATAAGCCATTTTTAAAATTAATAAGCAACTTAATTTCCTGATTTTTTATTTTGAAGGCGTGTTCGTAATTTGTAATTTCCATACCGTTTGTTTAAAAATACTTACTTGTTAAATCTGTGTAATCTGCATCTTCTATTTCTTTAATGGCTTTGTTCACCTTTTCCCGTATTTCATAACAGGTATCATTAGGATGTATTGCTAGTTCTAAATATGCCATTTTACTTTCTTTATCGGTTTGCTCATAGCAAAAACTAATTGCTATATAGTGTGTTTCCGAAATGGATAGTTGGTCTGTTTTTACCTCTAAACACCTTTTACTATCAACCTTGTCGTAAAGAAAGGCTTTAACCATGCCTTTTAACTCGTCTGAGTTGCTGAATTGCTCTGCTCTAATGTTGCTCATTTTCTTTTGTTTCTTTAATTATTAAAACTATTTGTCTAAGCTGCGGCAATGTTAGGTTTACTTTCCCGTATCCGCTAAAAAACTGCTTTAAATCTCTTGATAATTCGTTGTGTTCAATTTCGTCTAGTCTATCCTGTAAAGAAAGATAGCACCTCGCTTGATAATTTGTTTCTGTTTTTTGCCTTAAATCTGAAATTGAGAACTTATCTCTTTCATATCCGTCAAGTGTAAAGTAAAGTTTACCAACGGATTTTACAATTACCTCTTTTGGCTCTTGGTTACTACCTCTATAACTTGCCCCAACTAGCCATAATTTTTTCCCTACTTTTAGTTTTTCCATTATTTCCCCTGTGCTTTTAGTGAATATTGATAAAGTTTTTCTATTTCAGAGTGGTCAAGCATAATATTGCTTACGGTATTACTTAGTACAATTAAGTTGTTTTTAACCAATGCTGTACAGGCTTCAAAAGTCAACGGCTCTAGTTTCTCTTCTACAAGAGTAGCGAAGGTGTTGGTGTCGTTGTAGAATAGGTAAGAACGTGCATTGCCTCGAACATCAAACGGCTTAAAATCTGAATTTTCTATACAATGAAAAACCTCTTCAGATTTATCAAAAGCACATTTAAAGGTACACCCCTCTTTAAACCCCTGTTTTTCAAAGTAAGCCTTAAAGTACGGCAGGGCTTCTTCGGGTGTGATTTTGCGGATGCTAGAGAAGTAAGCCACTACATTTCTTTTCATTGTACCTTTTTCAGTAATCGACACATGACAAACGATACTGTTTTCGTTGCGATTCTTCTTTGCTTTAACGATTCTTTTTTTGTCATTAAAAGTCACCTCACACCAATCTCCATCTTTAGGTTCACTTTCTTTAAGCTGGTTAAGTACTTCGTTTCCTTGTTTGATTGCAGCCTCTAAGGCTTGTATTGCTTCTGTGTTGT
>NZ_CALFIG010000348.1 GCF_937876455.1 uncultured Flavobacterium sp. | reverse complement strand
CGAGTTGCCTCTTCATTCATGTGGTAAATTTTCAATGCCAAAATTGACAAACGGTTAATGAAATTTTATGGTTGGTTTTGGGTAGACAGCGCTATGACACTATTAATAGCAATTTATTTAGTTGTTGTAGGTGTTGATTTGTTGTTAAAATCTACAAAAATGTTAATGCTTTTCACTCCAGAAAACATTGATATAAAAGAGATTGTAAGAGAAGTGCATAAAATACCAGGAATAGGAAAATTACATCACATTCATGTCTGGCATTTAAATGAAGAAGAATTGCATTTAGAAGCGCATTTAGATTGTTCCCAAGACATTAAAATGAGTGAATTTAATGTGTTATTACATCAAATAGAATTAGTGTTGTTTACAAGTTTTGGAATTAATCATATCAATATTCAACCTGAATTTAAAAAAGAAGACCCAAAAGATTTTATTGTTCAAGATTAGATAGTATATGCTGTTTAGTTCCATAAAATTCGTAGAACAAAACGTAAAATAATTAATTGCGATAGACCTACAACAAAAAACTTTAGAAGAAAAAAAGGTTTTGAAATTTTATGTTTAAAAAGCAATATTCCTAAAACACCACCTAAGAAACCACCTAAGAAAATTAATAACAATAACTGTATTTCCGAAATTCGCTGGAGGTTTTTTTTAGCCATTTGTTTATCATAACCCCAAATAAAAAGAGTGAGTAAATTAATAATTAATAAATATAATAATATTGGTTCCATAATGATATAATTTTATTCAAAGATAGTATTTTAGTGGCCAATATAGATTTCACAATGAACCATATCCAATTTATACAAAATCAGACCAATATTGCTCCTAAAAGCATTGAGGCAACCATAAAATTACTATCAGAAGATTGTACGATTCCATTTATTTCGCGTTATCGAAAAGACCAAACCGGCAATTTAGACGAGGTGCAAATAGAAGCCATTTCAAAATTAAACAAGCAATTTGACGAAATTACTAAACGAAAAGAAAGCATTTTAAAATCTATTGAAGAACAAAATGCACTTTCGCCAGAATTGAAAACTAAAATTGAAAACAGTTTTGATTTACAAGAATTGGAAGATTTTTATTTACCTTACAAAAAGAAGAAAAAAACCAAAGCCGATGTAGCTCGTGAAAACGGATTGGAACCATTAGCAAAAATAATAATGTCTCAATCCCGAAGTGTCGGGACTGATGATATTGAGTTTTTAGCTTCTAACTATTTGAATGAAACGGTTAAAAACGAAGACGAAGCCTTACAAGGCGCGCGCGATATTATTGCCGAATGGATTAATGAAAACATCTTTATTCGTAAAAATTTACGTCGAATGTTTCAACATAAAGCGGTGATTTCAACTAAAGTAGTGAAGACAAAAAAAGACGACGAAGCCGCTCAAAAATTCAATCAATATTTTGATTGGGAAGAAACACTTTCAAAAGCACCATCGCACCGTTTATTAGCCATGTTGCGCGCTGAAGCCGAAGGTTTTGTAAAATTAAATGTCGCAATCGAAAAAGAAGAAGCTTTAGATTTTATCGAAGAAAACATCATTAAAAATAAAAATTCGTATACAACAGAACATCTAAAATTAGCGATTAAAGATAGTTACAAACGTTTGTTAGAACCCGCTATTTCAAACGAAACGTTGCAAGAAGCCAAAGCCAAAGCCGATAGTAAAGCTATTGATGTTTTTGCTGAAAATTTACGTCAGTTATTACTGGCACCACCATTGGGCGAAAAACGTATTTTAGCCATCGACCCAGGGTATCGAACAGGTTGTAAAGTGGTTTGTTTAGATGAAAAAGGCGATTTATTACACAACGAAACTATTTATCCGCATGCGCCTCAATCCCGAGCTAATTCGGGAGACACCGCTATGGCGATGAAAAAAATCCGCTCGATGGTTAATGCGTATAACATTGAAGCGATTTCAATTGGAAACGGAACAGCATCACGCGAAACTGAATTTTTCATCAAAAAAATTGCCTTCGATAAGCCTGTTCAGGTTTTTGTGGTTTCAGAAGCTGGAGCATCGGTATATTCTGCGAGCAAAATAGCACGTGAGGAGTTTTCAAATTACGATGTAACTGTTCGTGGTTCGGTTTCTATTGGTCGACGATTAAGTGACCCTTTAGCAGAATTGGTAAAAATTGATCCGAAATCCATAGGTGTAGGACAATATCAACATGATGTAGACCAAACCAAACTGCAAGCTGCACTAGACAGCACCGTAATAAGTTGTGTAAATTCTGTTGGAATTAACATTAATACCGCCAGTAAATCATTGTTGAGTTATGTTTCTGGAATTGGAGAAAAAATGGCTGAAAACATCGTGGCCTATCGTTCTGAAAATGGCCCTTTTAAAGACAGAAAACAATTGAAAAAAGTGCCTCGTTTAGGCGAAAAAGCATATCAACAAGCAGTGGCATTTATCAGAATTAAAGACGGTAAAAATCCGTTGGATAATTCGGCGGTACATCCAGAAGCGTATGCAATTGTTGAAAAAATGGCTAAAGATTTAGGGGTAAAAACAAATGAATTAGTAGCGAATCCAGCAAAAATCGCGCAAATAAAGCCAGAAAATTACACCACAGCCGAAATAGGTATTTTAACCTTAAAAGACATTTTAAAAGAACTAGAAAAACCAGGATTAGATCCGAGAAAAGCGGCTAAAATTTTTGAATTTGATCCAAATGTTCGCAGCATAAAAGATTTAAAAACCGGGATGATTTTACCCGGAATTGTAAATAACATTACTGCTTTTGGTTGTTTTGTGGATGTAGGAATTAAAGAAAGTGGCTTGGTTCACATTTCTCAGCTTAAAGCAGGCTATGTTTCTGATGTAAACGAAGTGGTTAAAATGCACCAACACGTTCAGGTCAAAGTCGTGGAGGTAGATGAAGCAAGAAAACGCATTCAGTTGACGATGGTGATTTAAAAAACTTTTTTGTTTCAAATAAATATTTTTATAATAAAAAACGTACATTTGTTTTTCGAATAAAAATATACACATGAATAAAACAACATTATTTTTTCTATTCTTTTTGTTTTCTAATCTTTTTGTGGCTCAAGACCTAGATGATTTAGAAACAGCAAAAAAGCTAGCCTTAGCTACCAATAAAAATATTGTAATTGATTTTTGGGCTTCATGGTGTGGGCCATGTAAAAAAATGGATGCAGATGTATGGCAACAAAAGAATATGAAAAGTACAATCTCTGATTTTATTTTTGTAAAAATTAACACAGATGAAAATCAAGAAGCTGTACGTTTTTACAATATAAATTCAATTCCAAGAGTATTAATTACAGACGCATTTGGAAAAGTTATTGAAACAAACATAGGTTATATGGACATAAACCAAACGCAAAATTTTTTAGAACCTTATAGATTAAACACAGAGTTTTTTGCAAACCAAGCCATTGAATTTTCAAAAAGTATAACCTTTACCACTGCTATAAATTTATCTTTACAAAAATTAGATTATACCTTATATTTAGACTCGGCAATTAAAAGAAAATTTATTTTAAACGCACTGGAATATTTAAACGAAGCAAAAAATCAAGTTTCAAAAAAAGAAATAGATTATGCCACTAAAATACAACGATTAGAGATATTGAATTTATATGAATATGTGTATAATTTTAACTTTGATAAACTAAGTAAAAAGCTAGAAAAAATTGATTCAGAAAAAATAACAGATTTTTTGAACAAAAATTATTTTTATTTTCTTAAATATATTGCAGAATATAATATAAACCAAACAGAGGAAAAACAAAAATTTTATAACACCTTAGAAGGCTTTGAATATTTTAAAATAAAAGCTGATAAAATAGTTAAACTAAAAGAAACAAAAAATTCCAAATTATAAGAAACAATAATTTGGAATTTTTTTATTGGAAATTTAAAAAATTACTCTTTAGTTTCCTCTTCTTTTTTGCTTTGTGGAGGAGTATTTTCTCCTTTAGATGCTTTTTTAAATTCATTGATACCGCTTCCTAAACCTTTCATTAATTCAGGAATTTTTTTACCACCAAAAAGCAATAAAACAACAGCGATAATCATAATCCATTCAGTAGTACCTATAGCGCCTAATGTGATATATAATGATTTCATCTTCTTGAATTTTTAAGAATTAATATGCAAATGTAAGCTAAAAATAGATATGAAACATAAATTTGATCTATTTTTCATGGGGTAATTCGTTTTCAAATGTTTAAATACATGAATTAATTTTATATTTGTATAAATCAAAACAGCATGTCTGAGAAACGATTACAATTTCAAACATTAAAAAGAAGACTTTTAAGCAAACGCCGTTTCATTGTTTATAATGAAGACACGTTAGCCGAATCCTTTTCTCTAAAATTAACCCTCATGAATGTGTTTGTTGTCACTGCTTCAAGTGCTATTTTAATCGTTTTTTTAACCACTATTATTATTGCCTTTACACCCCTTCGGGAATATATACCCGGTTATGCCTCTACAGAGTTGAAAAAACAAGCAACAAAACTAACCATGCAATCTGATTCTTTATTGCGTGTTGCACAACAAAACAATCAATATATAAATGCAGTTAAAGCGGTTTTAAATGGAAATTTAGAGTTTGCAAAATTAAATAAAGATTCTATTCAAGCTGCAATTATAAAGAGTAAAGAAATTCCCATAGCACGTTCTGAAAAAGAGCAAGAACTTAGAAAAGAAGTAGAGAATGATGATAAGTATAATGTTTTTGAAAAAGTTTCTCCTAAAGTAAATCAAGTGTTTTTTGCTCCAGTAAAAGGAACGATTACAAAACCGTTTAAAAAATATTACATAGAAATTGCAGCACCACGAAACACACCTGTTTTAGCGGTAGCGTCTGGTACAATCGTTTTTTCAGAATGGACCATTGGAAAAGGATATGTAGTAATAATTAAACATAAAGATGATTTTTTATCTATTTATAAAAACATTGCGTCTGTTACAAAATCACAAGGGGCTTTCGTAAAAACAGGAGAAGTAATAGCAGAAACAGGTTTTGTTTCTGCCATACAAAACAAAGTTAGCCTTCAATTTGAACTTTGGAAAAATAGTGCGCCTGTAGATCCCACACAATACATTAATTTTCAGTAAACATGTCTATCAAATCAATTGCGGCAAAAATATTTGCCGCATACATTCATAAAAAAAATCAAGTATGGATTACTAATCCACTAGCCGCCCAAGACCGTATTTTTAAATCATTACTTGCACAGGCCAAGGACACTGCGTTTGGAAAAGCGCATAATTTTGATATCATTCAAAATCATGAAGATTTTTGCAAACAAGTGCGGGTTCGCGATTATGAAGACTTAAAAAAATATATTGATGAGGTGGTAAATGGAAAAGAAGACGTTTTGTGGCCAGGCAAACCTCTTTATTTAGCAAAGACTTCAGGAACTACATCGGGCGCTAAATACATTCCGTTGACTAAAGAGTCGTTGCCCTATCACATTGAAGCAGCAAGAAACGCTATTTTAAATTACATTCATGAGACAAGAAAAGCAGATTTTGTAGATGGTAAAATGATTTTTTTACAAGGCAGCCCTAAACTTGAAGAAAAAAAAGGTATTCGGTTAGGTCGTTTATCAGGAATTGTAGCGCATTTTGTGCCTAAGTATTTACAAAAGAACAGGCTTCCTAGTTGGGAAACAAACTGTATAGACGATTGGGAAGTAAAAGTGAACGCCATTGTTGAAGAAACGTTTCAGCAAGACATGACAGTTATCTCCGGCATTCCTTCATGGGTACTAATGTATTTTGAAAAATTAAAAGAAAAAACACAAAAACCAGTAGGAGATTTGTTTAAAAACTTCAATCTATTTATTTATGGCGGCGTGAATTATGAACCCTATCGTGCAAAATTTGAAAATTTAATTGGGCGAAAAGTGGATTCAATAGAATTGTTTCCTGCTTCGGAAGGATTTTTTGCCTATCAAGATTCTCAAAAGGAAAAAGGAATGTTGTTGTTGTTAAATTCAGGTATTTTTTATGAATTTATAAAAGCGGATGAATTTTTCACCGAAAATCCAAAACGATATACAATTGGAGAAGTGGAAGTAGGCGTAAATTATGCATTGATTATTTCTACTAATGCAGGATTGTGGGCATACAATATTGGCGACACAATTGCGTTTACATCAATAAAACCATATAAAATAATTGTTACCGGACGAATTAAACATTACATTTCAGCTTTTGGTGAACATGTAATTGGTAAAGAAGTAGAAGAAGCGATGCGAATAGCCACTGAAAATAGTGGAATTAGAATAAATGAGTTTACAGTTGCGCCCCAAATCACACCAAAAGAAGGTTTGCCTTATCATGAATGGTTAATAGAGTTTGATGCAGATGTTTCAGAAAACATAATAGATTTTGACAGCTTTGCTATACAATTAGACAAAGCAATGCGCCAACAAAATGTTTATTATGACGATTTAATTAACGGAAATGTTTTGCGAACAGCCGTTGTGACAAAAATACCTACAAACCGATTCCAAGAATACATGAAATCAATAGGAAAATTAGGAGGACAAAACAAATTGCCAAGGCTTTCAAACGATAGAAAGATTGCGGATTTTTTAACTAAAAAATAAAATCCGTACCTTTGTTGGTTAGATAAAAGAAAATTTAATGAAAGACATTAAGAACATTTCGCGCTCAAGAGCGCAAGAGTCTTCGGCAGCTATCGAAAGACTGTACATCACTATGCGACACTTGTTTAACAGAGGTTTTTATAAACCAATGGGAATTTCTGGAGAAACATTACGTGAAGCATTATTATCATTAAGACCAGAAATATATGGGTCTATTGCAGAAGAAAAAGTAGAGTTAAACGGATTATTATATGTAATTGAACGCCTACCAATCGGTATTGAACAATGCAGATACATTAGTTTAACTTCAGATGAAGGGTATGCTAATTCTCATTTTACTGCTATTGTTCCTCCAAAAAGAAGAAGAAATTGCTACCGTATTGACGATGAGCAAATGAACATTGAAATCACCAGAGGACGTTCGGATATTTATGATATTTTAACCCATTTAACCTTTATTTTTATTGAGTCTCACAAAATTAAAGACAGGGTTTTAATTGATGATGAAGGTTTGGTGTCTAGAGATTGGCAAAAACTAGAACAATTTGCCCTATACAACAAAAAACTAACCCAAATAGAAAGAGAAAAAGCCATGTCTCATGCTTCAAATGTTTTAGGAAGAACATTTGCAGAGGTTCAAGATATTTATGATGGTTTTGCTACTAAAGAAGCCCCAGACAGATTTTTACAAATTGTGTATTGGTTAGGAAAACTTGCTATTGAAGAGATTGTTGATAATAACAAAAGAACAATTACGTTTAGTCCAATTTTAAGAGAACGATTAGGACATCATATTTATGGTGAAATTTGGGCAAATAACATCAAAGAAACGCTAGAAAAAAACAATTTATTAGAACGCCCTATTCATATTATTAGTGCTAATATGCACAGTGTGATGAATTCTATATTTGCTCCAGTGGTTTTAGGGACAAAATATAAGGGAAAAGATCCCTATCAAATCTACGAAGATTTGAGCGCTTCAAACAACAAAGATTTAAGAAAAAAAGTGGAAGAAGCGGCTTTCCAACAAGGCATGATAGCGTTACCAGATACATCAGGAACCAACATTGATGTACAAATTTTTGATAGCGCTAAGTTTGATTGGAAAAAAACAGCTTTTTCAAATGCTTCTGTAAAAGACAAACCCGTATTAATTGTAATGGATTATGCATTTGGCGAACAAGCTTATGAAACCATTGATGAATTATTGAAACCCTACAAAATAAATAAAGAAAAACATTTTTTAAACGTAGAATCTGTTTCTATAATGGGTAAAGCAGGCATTTTAGAAGGCGGAAAAGGAGACATAATGATTCCAAATGCGCATGTCAATGAAGGCACTGCGGATAATTATTATTTTCATAATGAATTAACCGCCGCTATGTTTGAGGGCAATGATATTCCGGTTTATGCAGGTCCAATGATTACGGTTTTAGGGACATCCTTACAAAACAAAGACTTATTAAAATTCTTCCATGAATCCACATGGAGCGCTATTGGATTAGAAATGGAAGGCGCATATTATCAAAAAGCTATTCAATCAGCTTCTATGATTAGAAAAAGTATTAACACCAATGTAAAAGTTCGTTATGCTTATTATGCTTCTGATAACCCACTAGAAACAGGAAGCACTTTAGCTTCAGGGGGATTAGGAACTACAGGGGTAAAACCCACATATTTAATTACCATAAAAATTTTAGAGCAAATTTTCAAAGTAAAACACTAACAAATGACGCAAAAAACGCAAGACCAAGAAATCGATTTAGGCCAAATTGGAAAAGGAATTTCAAATTTTTACCAAGGCATTATTTCAACTATATTTGATTTTATTTTCTTCATTAAAAAGAAAATAATAATTTTTGGGATGTTAGTTGTTTTGGGGTTTGCCTTAGGGTACTATCTTGATAAAACAAAGGTATATACAACTGAAATTCAAGTCATTCCTAATTTTGGCACAAACGATTATTTGTATAAAAGAGTTGCACATCTTGAAGCAAAACTTAAAGAAAAAGATACTCTTTTTTTTGCCGGTTTAGGAATTAAGAATGTAAAAAAAATTATTGATATCGATGCAACGCCTATTAATGGTATTTATAGCTATATTAATAGTTCAGATGAAAACAACAAAAACTTTGAATTGGTTAAATTAATGGCTGAAGATGGTGATATTCAAAAAATTATTAATGATAAGGTAACGAGTAAAAATTATCCACAACACACCATTACCATAGTAACTACCCGAGCTTTTTCTAAAAAGGAATTAGTAGAACCAATTTTGAATTATTTACAACAATCCGACTATTATACAAAATTAAAGGAGATTTATACTCATAATTTACTTAACAAAATTAAAACAAACGACATATTGATTAATCAAATAGATCAATTACTTGCTTCTTATGCTAAGAATCCTGTTTCAGGCGGGGTAATGATATCTGAAAATGGAGGCATTGCTGATGTTTTAACAAAGAAAGATGATTTAATTAAAGAGAACAGCATCCATCAAATCCAACTTTTAGAATCCACAAAAATTATTAAAGATCAAGAAATAGTATTGAATAGCATGGACTCGGAAGGATTAGCAAATAAGTTGAAGTTTTTCATTCCATTTATATTTATTTTGGTTTATTTAGTAGGATATAAATTCAATAAAACATATCAAAATCAAAAATTAAGAAAACAAGCATAATGAAACACATTTTAGTAACCGGAGGGGCTGGTTTTATAGGCTCAAATTTTGTTCCTTATTTTATTGAAAACAATCCAGATTATCATTTAGTAAACCTTGATGCGCTTACGTATGCTGGCAATTTAGATAATGTAAAAGAAGTAGAAACTCATCCAAGATATACTTTTGTTAAAGGCGATATTTGCGACAGTAATTTTATTAAAGAATTATTTGATACGTACCAATTTCACGACGTTATTCACTTCGCTGCTGAAAGTCATGTAGATAATTCTATTTCAGGACCTGAAGCATTTGTTAAAACCAATATTTTAGGAACATTTAATTTATTAGATACGGCTAGAAAATTGTGGATGATTAAGCCAAATCAATACCATGAAACGTTTAAAAACGCGCGTTTTCATCATGTTTCTACGGATGAGGTTTATGGAACATTAGGAGAAACGGGTTTGTTTGAAGAAACAACGCCTTATGCACCAAATAGTCCGTATTCTGCGTCAAAAGCAGGATCTGATTTAATTGTAAGAAGTTATTTCCATACATACGGTATGAATGTAGTTACTACAAATTGTTCAAATAATTATGGACCTAAACAACATGATGAAAAATTAATTCCAACTATTATACGAAAAGCACTTCAAGGAGAAAATATTCCTATTTATGGTGATGGAAAAAATGTGCGCGATTGGTTGTATGTATTAGACCATTGTAAAGGAATCGAGTTGGCCTTCAAAAAAGGAATAGCTGGCGAAACGTATAACATCGGCGGTAGAAACGAACGCAACAACTTATATATTGTAGATACAGTTTGTGCTATTTTAAATGAATTAAAACCAAAAGCCACTGGAAAATATCAAGATCAAATAACATTTGTAACCGACAGACCGGGTCATGATTTACGTTATGCGATTGATGCCACAAAAATTGAAACAGAATTAGGTTGGAAAGCCGATGAAAATTTCGAATCAGGCATAAAGAAAACAATTGAATGGTATTTAAAAAAGTTTCAGGCTTAAAGTTATTTTTGTTTCAAGTTAAACCAACCTGAAACGTTAAACTTTAAACAAAACAAACAAATTTATGAAATCGCCATTAACAAAAATTTTGCGCAAGCAAACACAAATAAATAAAAGGCGATAACATATATGACCTTTTACAAATAAAATTTTACATATATGAAAGGAATTATATTAGCCGGAGGATCAGGCACGCGTTTACACCCATTAACCTTAGCCGTAAGTAAGCAATTGATGCCTATTTATGACAAACCTATGATTTATTATCCGTTGTCAACGCTAATGTGGGCTGGAATTAATGAAATTTTAATCATTTCTACACCACATGATTTACCCTTGTTTCAACATTTATTAGGTGATGGAAGTAACTTAGGTTGTCGTTTTGAATATGCCGTACAAGAGCATCCAAATGGTTTAGCGGAAGCATTTATTATTGGTAAAGATTTTATAGGAAACGATAAAGCCGCTTTAGTACTAGGTGATAATATTTTCTATGGAACAGGGTTAGCAGAATTATTGCAAGCAAATAACGACCCTGATGGAGGCATTGTATACGCTTATCATGTTCATGACCCAGAAAGATATGGTGTGGTTGAGTTTGATGCGACAGGAAAAGTACTTTCTATTGAAGAAAAACCAACACAACCTAAATCAAATTACGCTGTGCCAGGCATTTATTTTTATGATAATTCCGTAATTGATATAGCCGCAAACATTGCACCAAGTCATCGAGGTGAATTAGAAATTACAGATGTTAATAAAGCCTATTTAGAACAAGGAAAACTAAAAGTAAGTATTTTAGACAGAGGAACAGCTTGGTTAGATACTGGAACATTTCAGTCGTTAATGCAAGCGGGGCAGTTTGTTCAAGTTATTGAAGAACGTCAAGGATTAAAAATTGGAGCCATTGAAGAGGCGGCCTATAAAATGGGATTTATCAATGCTGACCAATTGAAAAAACTCGCAGAACCTTTACTAAAAAGCGGGTACGGAAAGCATTTGATGAGTTTAATATAAAGTATTTAAATTTTAGAATTAAATAATAATAAGAAATTTAATTTCATTATTAATATTGATTTTTCAAATTGAGCAAATGAAATTTTTAGAAACCAAACTAAAAGGGTGTTTTGTCCTTGAACCAAATATTATACAAGACGAAAGAGGTTATTTCATGGAAAGTTTTAATCAAAAAACATTTCAACAAGGAATAGGCCAAGAAGTTGTTTTTGTACAAGACAATCAATCTTTTTCTTCAAAAGGAGTATTGAGAGGATTGCATTATCAATGTGGGGAACACGCTCAGGCAAAATTAGTTCGTGTTTTACAAGGCGAAGTTTTAGACGTTGCAGTTGATTTGAGACCAGATTCAGAAACATTTGGGCAGTACGAAGCCGTATTACTTTCCTCAGAAAACCAAAAGCAATTTTTTATTCCAAGAGGCTTTGCTCACGGATTTTTAGTGTTGAGCGAAACCGCAACTTTTTTTTACAAATGTGATAATTTTTATAATAAAGACTCAGAAGGAGGTTTAATGTTTAATGATGAAACGGTAAATATTAACTGGAATTTTCCAACAGATCAATTACTCATATCTGAAAAAGATAAAATTTTACCCAACTTAGCAACAGCCAAAAAAGTATGGTAGTACTCGTAACAGGAGCAAATGGCCAATTAGGACAAGCTATACAATCGATTGCAGATCAATATTCGTCAATCGATTTTGTGTTTTGTTCCTCTTCAGAATTAGACATTACGTCAGCCGTTTCTTGTGAGGCCGCTTTTACTAAATTCAAACCAGATTTTTGTATAAACACAGCAGCTTATACCGCAGTTGATAAAGCAGAAACGGATGTAGAAAAAGCAAGATTGGTAAATGTTATTGGGGCAAAAAACTTAGCAGAGAGCTGTAAACAAAACAATACAATTTTACTTCATATTTCTACTGATTTTGTTTTTGATGGTATAGTATCTACAAGCGGCAGTAAGGGTTATAAAGAAACAGACGCGCCTAATCCGCAAGGCGTATATGGTCAAACGAAACTTGAAGGCGAACAAGCCATTCGAACTACTTTGGAAAAATACTTCATTATTAGAACATCTTGGGTGTATTCACAATTTGGTGCTAATTTTATGAAAACCATGTTGCGTTTAGCCAAAGAAAGAGACAGTCTTTCTGTGGTAAATGACCAAATTGGAACACCTACTAATGCCGTAGATTTAGCAGAATGTTTAGTAGCAATTATCACTTTCGATTTTAGACTTTCGCCTTTCGCCAACTATGGAATTTACAATTATAGTAATGAAGGGCAGTGTAGTTGGTATGAGTTTGCAGTGGAAATATTTAAACAATATCAACTTTCTGTAAACGTAAACCCTATACCTTCTTCGGCCTACCCAACACCTGCAAAAAGACCCGCTTATAGTGTGTTAGACAAATCAAAAATAAAAACGGTTTTTGGAATCAACATTTCAAATTGGCAAGAACATATAAAAAAATAAAAAGATGAACCCAACTATATCCATTGTAAGCCCTGTTTATAGAGCAGATAAAATAGTAGAAAAATTAGTTTTGGAACTAAAAAACACGCTTACAAAAATGGGTGTTTCTTATGAAATTATTTTAGTTGACGACAGAAGCAAGGATAATTCTTGGGAGGTTATGAAAAAAATAGCTCAAGAAAACACGGAAGTAAAGTGCATCCGCTTAAGTAGAAATTTTGGTCAACACCCTACTATTATGGCAGGATTAAGTCAGGCAAAAGGAGAATGGATAGTGGTAATGGATTGTGATTTACAGGATCAACCAAAAGAAATAAGTAAGCTGTATGAAAAAGCACTTGAAGGTTTTGAAGTAGTCCAGGCCAGAAGAACCGTTAGAGAAGATGGCTTTTTTAAAAAAATGTCTTCTAAAGTGTTTTCTAAAATATACGGTTTTTTTACGGATACAATTTATGATAATGAAATTGCAAATTTTGGTATTTATCATAAAAAAGCCATTCAATCTGTTTTACAGCTGGGTGATAGTATTAAATTTTTCCCGCTTTTTATTAATTATGTTGGCTATAATGCTACATCAATAGCTGTAGAACACGCACAAAGAGAGGAAGGAAATTCAACCTATAGTTTTTCAAAATTAATTAGCTTAGCCTTTAATACTATAATTTCGTTTTCAAACAAACCCTTAAAATTATTTGTCAAATTTGGCATGTTAATTTCTGCACTTTCTTTTGGCATAGGAGTGTATTATTTATACCAAGCCATGAATAACGAAATTGCCGTATTAGGGTATACATCAATTATAGTTTCTATTTGGTTTTTGTCAGGCATTATAATTACAACTATTGGTGTAACAGGAATTTACATTGGAAAAATATTTGATCAAACAAAGAACAGACCCGTATATATTATTGATGAAATTGTATGCTTAAAAAACTAGAATGGGATTCGGCTTTTTTTAATTTAAATGTTGGAGAATTAACCCTCGATTCTTTTTCAACACCTATAGATGTGTCTGGTTTTGATTTGTTGTATGTGCTTTCAAAAGAGGCAGCAACATGTAATATACCGAGTTTTACAAAAACTTTTTCAGAGGAAAAAATTAAATTTAGCAAGGAATTACAACAGCTTGAAGCGCCTAGCTCGGCTATTTGTTCTATTTTTGATTGTTCATATACCATCGAAGATCTTTACGAATTAGCCTATGAGAGCGGCAAACAAAGTCGGTTTCTGTTGGACACAAAATTTACCGAAGCAAAATTTAAAGAATTGTATCGTCTATGGATTGATAATTCTTTAAACAAACAATTTGCCGATGATATTTTGGTTTACAAAGAAAACAATCTTATTTTAGGCCTAGTGACTTTTAAATTAGTGAAAGACACCGCTAGTGTAGGGTTGATTGCAGTAAATCCAAAGGCTCAAGGAAAAGGAATTGGCGGTAAACTCATACATGCTTTGGAATATTTTTTAGTTGAAAAAAAGGGTAAATCATTAGTTATCCCCACACAAATGACTAATACTCAAGCTTGTAATTTTTATACTAAACAAGGCTATAAAATTATAGAACAAACCACAATTACTCATTATTGGAAAGATTAATTTCATGAACACGTTAGTTACTAAAATAGCACAAAACAAATGGCTTATATTAATTATGATACTAGCCGCAGTGCTTCGCATCTATCATGTAGATTTTCAGTCTATGTGGTTGGACGAATTGTATACGATGGCGGTAACGAATCCCGATTTAACATGGAGTCAATTTCATAAAGAAATTGTTACTAGAGAAAGCTTCCCTTTTTTATATTTTATTATTGTAAAAGGGTTTTATGTTGTATTTGGCTACTCTAGTCTTGTTGCCCGAATGGTTTCTGTACTTGCTGGAATTTTAGGGGTATATGCGGTTTATTTGCTGGGCAAAAAAATTCACACCAAACAAGTAGGTTTGTTTGCCTCTTTATTTGTTGCAGTTAGTAATTATCACATTTATATTTCTCAAGACGCAAGGGCGTATTCTCTTTATTTTTTATTTGTCTGTTTGTCCTTTTACACACTGCTTATTTACATCAAAAGACCAACATGGAAACACGTTTTATTATACGCTTTAACAACAGGTCTTTTAGTAAATTTTAATTTTTTTGCCCCTATAAATGTCGTTTCACAAGGCTTAATTTTGTTGTGTTTATTGTTTCTTTTGCCCAAAAATAAAAGGATTTCGTTTATACAAAAAGGAGCTGTAGCGGTCTTTATAATTTTCGGAGCGTTTATTGTAAATTACCAAAAATTAAAAGTATTATTAAATTATAAGAAGTTTTGGACACCAACACCACAAGACGATTCGTTGGCTAAAATTTTCAAGAACTTTTTTGGAAATTCAGAAATACTTCTTGCCTTGATTACGCCGTTTATTGTGTATTATTTACTTTTAATTTTTAAGAATAAAGAGCTAAAAAAATGGACCTACAACAAAGTGATAAAGAACAAATTATTTTTTGGTTTCTTGGTTTTATTTACTTGGTTTTTTGTCTTGTTTTCTTATTTAGTAGTAAAATCATACGGACCTATATCTTACTTATTAACCCGATATTTTGTGAGTGTGTTACCGGTTATATTTATATGCGTAGCCATTGCCATTGCTTCAATAAAAGGGACTGTAGGAAAAGGAATAGCTGTGTTTGTGATAGTGTTTTTTATGTTGGCCCATCTTTTTGTTGTTAAAAAACAATATACGACCATTACGCACGCACAATATAGAGAAGCTGCAACTTTTGTTAAAACAAACAATACCCAAAACGCACCCACTTATAGTAATCAAGAATATTGGTATAAATTTTATTTTAGACCCGACCAAACAAAAATTAAATTAAAAAATTTATCTTTAAACAAAATTCATACACAATTAAAAAAATACCCAAGCAAAATGTCTTCGTTTTGGTACATAGATGCTTTTAAACGCTTTGATTCGGTAAACAAACCAACTACCGAATTTTTAAACAAACATTTCACTGTTAAAAAGCAATATAAAGGCTTTCGTGCATGGGCAACGTATTATGAATTAAAAAAATAAAGCAGATGATACCATTTAACAAACCTTATTTAACAGGAAACGAAACACAATATATAGAAGATGCTGTAAAATCGGGCAAAATTTCAGGAAACGGCAAGTACACAAAGCTATGCCAAGCGTTTTTTGAAGACAGATACCGCATTAAAAAGGCGCTTTTAACAACATCGTGTACGGATGCGTTAGAAATGGCTGCTATTTTAATTGATTTGAAAGAAGGAGACGAAGTAATTATGCCGTCTTATACATTTGTCTCTACCGCAAATGCGTTTGTGTTAAGAGGCGCAAAAATAATCTTTGCAGATAGCTTACCGAATCATCCAAATATGGATACTTCTAAATTAGAAGCATTAATTACGTCAAAAACAAAAGCCATTGTTCCTGTGCATTATGCAGGAGCGGCTTGTGATATGGATGAAATTATGCACCTAGCCACTAAATATAATTTATACGTGATTGAAGATGCTGCTCAAGCTATAGATAATTATTATATTTCTAAAACAGGTGAAAAAAAAGCACTTGGAAGCATAGGTCATTTAGCTGCTTTTTCTTTTCACGAAACAAAAAACATTATTTCAGGAGAAGGAGGTTTATTAGCTATAAATGATGAAAAATTTAGCAATAGAGCCGAAATAATTTGGGAAAAAGGCACAAACCGCTCTGCTTTTTTTAGAGGTGAGGTTGACAAATATGGTTGGGTTGATGTAGGAAGCTCTTTTTTGCCTTCAGAAATTATTGCCGCTTTTTTATGGGCGCAATTAGAAAACTTAGACACCATACAGGCCCGAAGAAAAGAAATTTGGAACACCTATTACAACACATTACAAAGTTGGGCTTCACAAAACAATATCGATTTGCCATGGTTACCCGATTATACAACTAATAATGCACATATGTTTTATTTGGTTTGTAAAGATTTAAACCAACGTACGGCGCTTATTGAGCAATTGAAAACACACAATATTATGGCTGTTTTTCACTACATAAGTTTACATACGAGCCCTTTTTATAATGGAAAACATGATGGTAGAGCGTTGGCAAATACAGACCTCTTCTCAGATTGCTTAGTACGCTTGCCTTTGTTTTATGAATTAAACGAAAAAGAGGTGTTGGATAAAACAAAACAAATTTTATTCGCAAGGTAACGGCTGTCCTTTTTCATTACCAAGCTTAACTATTACAACGTCGTTAATCTTTTTTATTGATTCTTGATTAGGCCATGTTGGCATTTTTTCAATAGAATCTTTAATTAAGTTAAATTTCTCTTTGTTGTCTAGCATTTTGTATTCTGCTATATCAGCTTCTTTAAAGAAATTTATAATCCTGTAGTTATTGCCGTTATCCCAATTAAATATTGATCCACCAAAAATTTCAGAATTTTGCAATCTAAATTTCTGGTGATATTCATATGGAAAGTAGCCATAAAAATAAATATTTTTTTCGGACAAACAGAAGGTCGGATATTTATATTGAATTAAGTTGTCTATCTTTTCAGCTATTCTTTTGTCGTGTTTAAATATTTTGTTGTTTGATTGAAATAGGTTTGTGACTAAAAACATGTTTGTCAAAACAATTCCTAAGGTTAATACATTATTAAACACATTCGATTTTATTTTAAAAGAGTTAATTGAAAACACTATTAAAAAAGAAAAAATTAAATTGGAACTAACATATAATCTTGGAGGATGATAACCATTGGTTATGAAAAAAGAGATAAGAAAAGGAGAAATTAACAAATAAATTAAAATTAAAAATCTATACAAAAAGAATTTTTTAGTTAATAAAAATTTTATTGCCAATAAAAAAATTAATACTGGAACTAGAACAAATAACACTTCTCCGTAGTATGCTTTTCCTAAAAGATTATCTTTTAAAATAATGGAAAAATTAATAAAAGCATTCTCATAATCACCAGACCAAAACGAAGATAAGTATTGGTCTTTTTCAACAGGAGGGCATAAAAACTTTACAGAAATATAGTAAATTATTACTCCAACAACTAAAACGACACTAAATAATATTAATTTTTGTAGTTCTTTTTTTATTTCAAAATTATTTTTAAATGTTTGTTGAAAAAAATAGAGAACATAAATCGTGGTTGGTATAAATATAAGAGCTTGGTATATTGATAAAACAAAAGTAATTATTAAAGAAACTAATATTAAAAATAAGCCGTCTTTTTTTCCAAAAGAACAATTATTTTTTTTGACAAAAAGAAAAACACTTAAAACCGATAAAAAGAAACCAAAACCAGCGACATCCGCCATCATATTAAAAATTAATTGATAGCATATCTGAGGAAAAGTTATAAATAAAGCACAAAAAATATATGCTGATTTTTTATTAAATTTAAAC
>NZ_CALFIG010000347.1 GCF_937876455.1 uncultured Flavobacterium sp. | reverse complement strand
AGTTTTATCTTTACCAAAAATAACAAAAAAATAATAACAAAATACACTTTCAAAAGTAAAAATATAAAGCACCTCAGAAGGTGCTTTATGAATTATATTAGAAGTTTGAGGGGAATTACATGCCGCCGCTCATTTCTTCTTGTAATTGTTCTTGTGTAACTTTTTTGTAGTCATTAGGTACTTGAAAGGCGTCTGCCGCTACTTCAGCTTTAAATTCTGTAGCTTTAACAATGGCTTTGCCTTGTGGTGTGGTCATTGTCATTTCCATCGGGAATCCGTCTAATTTTACTTTTGCTTTTGTATTGGCATTTTGTGCTTGAGCAATTAAA
Source organism: uncultured Flavobacterium sp. (assembly GCF_937876455.1). Classification (GTDB taxonomy): domain Bacteria; phylum Bacteroidota; class Bacteroidia; order Flavobacteriales; family Flavobacteriaceae; genus Flavobacterium. Next base: position 7,046 of record NZ_CALFIG010000347.1, on the reverse strand, counting down.
TTTGTTACATAGAAAATGTTTGTGCTTCCATCTTCCATTTTAATTTCTGCTTTGTGACATTTGTAGCCAGCGATTTCTTTAACATCATTTTTGTCATATACAACAGAAACAGCGCTTTCTAAATTGTTTAAATTAGCTCCTGGACTATTGGTTAATTGTTCCTCGGGTAAATTAATAATTTCAAATTTTTTGCCCATCATGCTCATCAACATTCTAGTGTCTTTTGGACTGTTAACTGGTGCAATTGTTTTTATATTCATCATGCCACCCATCATAACAATTTCTGTAGCTTGATTGGTTCCGTCAAAACAAATTTTTATAATGCTCTTTCCCATTGCAGCAGCTTCTTCATTATCAGGCAACTCCATTTCATACGATACAGTTCCTTTGGTAATTGCTTTTACTTCTGCAGTTTTCTTAGTTTTTTGTGCAAACACTCCTAGTGTAGCAAAAATAGTAATAGCTAACGCTATTGTTTTAAAGTTTTTCATATAGTTAAAATTTATTTTTTAAAAATATAAAAATTTTCTTAAATAATACGTTTAATGGATAATTTAATTTGTATTATTTGGCGTTAAAATAATAATAGCCGAAGTGTATTATAAGTAAGAACATAAGATTCGCTATTCATTAATTTAAATTGTAACTTTGTGAAATAGTAAACGCAGACCTAAGTATGGCACTATTTAAAAGAATTAATAAGAAAGCGAAAGCGGAAGATAATACAGGTTTTGGCACGAATGCAAATAATTATGGAGGCCGATTTTTTAATAAAAATGGCAATCCTAATGTCCAAAAAATAGGTATTGGCTTTTTTGACAGTATTAGTTGGTATCATACCATGTTGAAGATTCCGAGATGGAAGTTTTTTTTTATTATTTTGTTGTTTTATTTTATAGTGAATTTGTTTTTTGCAACTATTTATTCACTAATTGGTGTTGAGCATTTACAAGGAATTACATCAACTACACGTTTAGATAAATTTGGGCAGGCTTTTTTCTTTAGTATTCAAACCTTTACTACAGTAGGGTATGGGCATATAAGTCCTTCTGGCTTTGCTACTAGTTTTGTTGCTTCTGTAGAAGCCCTTTTAGGACTCCTTAGTTTTGCTATTGCTACAGGTTTGTTTTATGGTCGATTTAGTAAGCCAAAGGCATTTTTACTTTTTTCTTCGCAGGCCATTATTGCTCCATATAAAGAGGGCAGAGCTTTAATGATTCGTGTAGTTCCCCATAAAAATGCAAATTTAACGGATGCTGAAGCTAAAATCACATTGGGTATTAGTACTGAGGAAAAGGGTGTTGTGGCAAATAAGTTTTACAATTTAAATTTAGAAATTGAAAAAATTAGTGCATTTAGTTTAAGTTGGACGTTGGTTCATCCTATAACAGAGGACAGTCCATTGTACGGTTTTCAGCAAGAGGATTTTCAAAATTTAAAGGGCGAATTTATTGTTTTTATTAAGGCTTTTGATGATATGTTTAGTAGTACTGTGGTAAAAAGAACTTCTTATACGTTTGATGAAGTCCTGTATGGAGCCCAGTTTGTATCTATGTTTTATAAAAACGCGGCTAATTCCAAGACTATTTTAGATATTTCAAGGCTTAACCATACGGAAAGAATAGGGTTGTAAAAAAAGAGCTTCCTAAGGAAGCTCTTTTTTTATATTGGTTTGCATTAATTTTTCTTGATAAAGCGTTCGGTTATTTTAGTGCCTTCTTTTGTTTCTATTGATAGCATGTAGATGCCATCGCTTAGTTCTTTTACATTTATCTCTGTTGCATTAGCAGCTATTGTTTTAACTAGAGTTCCGTTAACAGCATATATTTTTAATGAAGAAATTTCAATGTTTTCTTGATTGTCAATAAATAGGATGTCTGTTGTAGGATTTGGATAAATTTTTATAGTTTTTGTGTTAAAATCAGGTGTGTGTAGTGCAAAACTACCTTCTACAACATTTAAAGTTTGATTAATTGAAGGATTGTCAATAATGTCAATTACTCCAGAAGGCCATTTAATAACAATCTGACTGATTTGTGTTGCCGTTCCTATACCGAAGTGCGCATTTAATGAACTCATGTATTTAAATCCTTCACCACTTCTGATGTCTCTTATTTGTTTTCCCCATGTTCCAATGATTTCTACACGAGCACCTATTCCATTACGATTGCTTAGTGTGCCTTGTAGGGTAACTTTAACCCAGTTGTTACCGTTTGGTACGGCAAGTTTTAATGTATTACCACTTTGAAAGTCTAAAAAACCATCGTTGTTTAAGTCTCCTACAGCACAAACAGTTAAGCCACTTATTGGGACAGGAGCAAATACATTGTTTCCTTGGTTGAACATGATTTTATTACCTCCTCCAAGTACGTCAACTTTACCGTCATTATCAAAATCATAAGCAATATTGTCAATGTTTGTAGCTGTATTTGTATCCCAACCAGAGCCTGTGGTAATGTTTGTATAGGCTTCTTCAGAATTATTTGTAGTGTCTAAATTGTTTTTGAAAAATTTATGCGTTCCTGCACTTGCTGTGATGATGATATCCATATCAGCATCATTATCAAAATCTGCAATCGCAGATGACCATGTTTGAATAGGTGTAATATTTATTCCTGCTATTGCCGATATGTTTGTATAAGAGCCATTGCCATCGTTTCTATAAAGTTCGCATGGTGGACCTGAACATTTTGAAACAAACACATCTGAATCACCATCGTTGTCAAAATCTGTAAATAAGGTAGCATAATTACCAGTTGTTGTTGCTACACTCATTGAGTTTGGTGTAACGGTAGATTGATAAAATGTTAACCCTCCTGATCCATTATTTAGATAATAACAACTTGGTGCAATATCATGACAAACAAAAATATCTAAATTACCATCATTATTTAAATCAGTAAAATTAGTTCTTTGTGAGAAAATATATTGCCCAGGTACATTTGCAGTATATACAGTGCCTGTATTGTTTGATGTAATAATAGTCGCACCACTACCATTTCCTAAGACTAAATCATTAAATCCATCTTTATTGTAATCTCCTGCAGCCATACTCCAGTTAGGTAATAATGCAGCTGTAGTAGGCGCTGTAAATGTAAAAGGGAAGTCGGTATAGGTAAATGTTCCAGGTGTATTCCCTTGAAAATGCACTCTCATGTTTGTTGCATTAACACCTACAATATCATCTTTGTTATCACCATTCATATCAACCACACATATATTATACGAACTATTAATTGTAGAAATAGTTTGAGTTGAATAGGTTATAGGTGTAGGAGGAATGATAATTGTACTTTCGGTTAATTCAAATGAGAAACCAGTGTTAGTAGTAGTTGATAACCATCGATTATCCCAAGCTATGTAATAGGTTGTACCGGCAGTTACACTAAATGTTGCTATAGAAGAATAATTGGTACCAGAATCGTCATCCCCATTATAACAAGTTAATGTACTACATGTTCCTGTATAGACATGAAAACGAGTGTCTTTTCTAGGTGTATTAGCTGCAATATCTGATGATATTGTAACAGTATAATTTTGAGTGGGAGTATAACTATACCACTCTCCAGCTGGAATATTTGCAGCTGGAATATCCCCGTTTACAGCGCAAACTGGAGTAGGTATTTGCGTACCGTTTATAACGCCAACCGCATATGTACCAGCAGTTATGGGTAGTGCGGTTAAGCAAGTGTCTTGTGCTTGTATTTTTGTAGAATAGATTATGCCAAGAAGAAATAAGAGTACTAATTTTTTCATAATATTTTTTAATTGCAAGGAGTTAAAGAATTGATCCATTGTTCTACAAGTTGTACACCTTCTGTATGAATTAAGGTTCTGCCATGTAATGGCATTCTATATGCTTCGTCGGTGGTGTTTAATCTATAATAAAGCATAGATCTATTGATGTTACCTGGAGTAACAAGTTTAGAAAGTGCAGGAGCAAAATTTTGCATATCTTGTGTATCTACACAAACGCCCATATTTGTCAAGTTGTTGTTTGTTTCTGCAAAAGCTAAACGTAAGGGTCTATAATCGCAGTGTCCGTGGTCTTTATGACAATGGGCACAATTAATATCAAAGTAAGAACGCATTCTTTTAGATAGAGGTTTACTCGTATCAGTATAATTTACCGTAGTATTGTCTTCTGATGGTATCGAACAATTGTCTAACATGCCTAATTCCATCCATTTCGTTAATTGATTAGCTGTAACATTTCCATAATTCAATAGTTTGTTCAAGTTTTGCGGTTTAATTCCTATTGGAGTATTGACTTGTACATATACGCCATTTATATTGTTTTTTGTTTTATGGCAAACAATACATTGCGCTTCATTAGGAATTCTATAATCTACATTTCTTATGGTATTGTTCTCATCACGCCATGAAATACTTTTTGTACTTCCGTTCAAATCTAAAAATGCTTCATTTTGTTCATCATTCCATACATAATCAGCAAAAATCCATCCCGTAGACTTTCTAATCATCAGTCTGGTTTCAATAATTCTTGTGGTATTTGCGGGTTGAACGTTGTCGTAATAAAAAGTTTTTATAATTGCAGAACCCACAGGAAGTTCTAAAATTTCGCCATCACTGCTATAAGTTGCTTTTGTACCTTTTGGCATCCAAACAAATCGTTTTTTATGTGCATAATCGGTAAATAATGCCGCAATAGGTTCATAAGGAATAACATCAAGCGAAGGGATTTGATTCTTCATTTCACCTTCAAAAAAATGATAATCAGATAGTTTTTGATAGGGAACTGTCAATAGGTTAACGCTTACCGGTGATAGTAATTCGTACTCGTCGTCTTGGTCTTTTGAACAAGAGGCTATCTGTAGTAATAAAGATGTTAAAATTAAAAAAGGGAAAAGTATTTTTTTAATCATATTATAATTTTTTATAATACGAATATACTAAAAAAACTAAAAAAATGTTAAAAAATCAACTAAATATAAAAAAAGCTGTTACAATGCTAGGATTACATTATAATTTTTTAAATTTTCAATTGCCTGAGGAGAGCTGTAGTCAAGTGTTTTTTCTTGAGCTTGTAACTGTTTTTTTTGATTTACATGCTCTACACCTTCATAAAAACGTTTAACTTCTTGAAGATTTGATAGAATTAATTTTGGAACGGCTACATTATTCCCTTTATCGTCTTTGGCTACCATGGTGAAGTAACTCGAGTTTGTATGTTTCTCTTTTCCTGTTTGAATGTTTTGAGAAGTTACTCTAATTCCAACAATCATTGAAGTCTGACCCACATAATTAACAGAAGCTTTTAATGTTACTAATTCACCTATTTCTACAGGATTTAAAAAATTTACAGTATCTACCGAAGCGGTTACACAATAACACCCCGAATATTTGGATGCACAGGCAAAAGCAATCTGATCCATTAAGCTCAATAAATAGCCACCGTGTATTTTTCCACTAAAATTTGAATGTGAGGGCAACATCAATTGACTCATCGTTATTTTTGATGCTGTGACTGTGTTTGTATATTCCATTATTCTTCGTTTAGAAGTTCTTGTTCGTTTTGTGCGCGTTTTAAGATAGTATCGGGCAAACTTTTCTTAGCCTTTGCACCCATTTTTTTGAGCCGTTCTACACTAGTAATTAAATTGCCTTTTCCCTCGGTAAGTTTGTTCATAGCATTGCTGTATTCCACTTTGGCTTCTTCCATTTTTTTGCCAATTTTTATCAAATCACCTATAAACCCTTCAAATTTATCATATAATGCCCCAGCTTGACGAGCAATTTCTAAGGCGTTTTCTTGTTGTTTCTGATTTGTCCACATGCTGTCTATAGTTCGTAATGTGGCTAAGAGTGTTGACGGTGTAACGATTACAATGTTTTTTTCAAATGCTTTGTTGTATAGCGTAGTATCTTCATTTAACGCAAGCGCAAATGCGGATTCGATAGGAATGAACAACAAAACAAAATCAGGACTTTCCATTTTGTATAAGTCTTGGTAGTTTTTACTACTCAATTGTTCTACGTGTCTGTTTATAGAAATAATATGTTCTTTTAAATAAGAAACTTTTTGTATTTCATCTTCTTCATTGATGTAGCGTTCATAAGCAGTCAAAGTTACTTTTGAATCAATAATCATTTTTTTACCATCAGGTAGATTGATAATGACATCAGGAAATACTCTTGTTCCTTCGTCAGATGTGTGACTTTGTTGTACAAAATATTCTCTGTCTTTTTCTAAGCCTGATTTTTCTAAAACACGTTCTAAAATTAACTCGCCCCAATTGCCTTGCATTTTGCTGTCGCCTTTTAAGGCTTTAGTTAAATTAATGGTTTCTTTGCTCATTTGCTCATTCATTTCTTTTAAACCTGTAATTTGTTGACGAAGGGCTGCATGATAGTCAATACTTTCTTTGTGAGTGTCTTCTACCTTTTTTTCAAAATGTTGAATTTTTTCTTGAAGAGGAGATAATATGTTTTTTAAATTTTCTTTGTTTTGTTCTGTAAATTTAGAAGTCTTTTCCTCTAAAATTTTGTTGGCCAAATTCTCAAATTCTTTCGTGAATTTTTCTTGTAATTCATTAAGTTCTTGCTTTTGTTCTTTTGTGCGTTCTAACAAATTGTCAAAATCATTTTCTTTTTTAGCCAAATGAATCGCTAAACTTTCTTTTTCTTTTTGAAGATTTTCTTGAATAAAAATTTCATTTTTATAATCTTCATCAATTAATGTAAAAAGATCAGGCGAAGAATTTTCTTCCTCTAGATTTATTTTTGATTCGCTATTTGATAGAGTAGAATCATTTTTTAGCATTTCTCCCTGACCTAAAATAATCCAATCCCAACTGATTTCAGGAAATCTGTTTTTGATCTTGACAATGAATTCTAGGGAAGGTTTATTTCTCCCCGAAATGATATGTGAAATACTGGAACGCTGAACATCTATTTCGTCTGCAAATTCTGATGCGGTAAATCCAGAATATTCTAAAATTTTAGTAAATCTGTCATTTATATTCATGTTACAAATGTAATAATTATAATTTACATAAGTAAATACAATATAATTAAAAAATTAC
>NZ_CALFIG010000346.1 GCF_937876455.1 uncultured Flavobacterium sp. | reverse complement strand
ACAAAAACAACAGCGCTTATTAAAACTAAAAGATATAAAGAAATTTCTTTGAGCACATAACGTTCCATTTTTTCAAACATATTAGCCCCTAAAATTGCCAAGGGTGCAAAAGAAAACACCAATAAATCATTTGTTTTATGTGCAGACAAAACATAAACAACTATACTCAATAAAAAAGCAAAATATATTTGTTTAAAAGATGTTTGCATGTTTAAGGGCTTGTTTTGGTAGTCAATAACTTGAGACACAAAAAAGAAAAAAGAAATAGAAACATATACTCCTAACGACATTCGCTCCATTGTAGTTTTTACACCCGAGAAGTTGAAATCCAGTTGCATCATTTCTTGAAAATTTAACTCATACTTTCCTGAGAAAAACAAACTGAAAAAAACATACAAAACCCATACACAAAAACAAGACACAAATGGAATTAACCAATTTTTATAGTCTTTACCGGTATGTAAAACAATAGATATAAAAACTAATAAGATAAAAATTATACTCCAAAAATGAAATAGAGTAGCTAAAAATATCCAAAAAGAGGCGTCAAAAATCTTTTCTTTTGGTGTGTTTAGTGTTTTCAACGAAACCAATCTTCGAAGCGCTAATAATATAAAAAGATTGGCTACAATTAATTTTGTTTTTACAAAAATAGCCGGAAATAAAAGCACTAAAAGTAAATATAATAAAACAGCATAATTATCTTTTTTTGTTAATGCATTTCTTAATGAAATAAAATTAACCAATAAAAAAGAAGCTACTAAAACTAAAAAAACAAGTGCATTTTGCCCCATGCCGCTCAAAGAAGAAAATACATTTCCGAGAGCTAATTGGTAAAGAAAAAATGCAATACAGAAAAATATTCCCGTAATTATATAATTAAATGGACGTGTTTTACTAAAAAGACTTGCTAACATAAAGATATTTTATATTTTTGTAGTGTAAATTTAATTAAAAAAAAATGAAAGCATTTTTTGAAGGAATACAATTCTTATTTGAAGAAATATTTTTCTTACCTATGAACCTATTTAGAGAATGGGAATTAACTAACTGGTGGGGTGCCAACTTAATCAACTGGATTTTCATTTGCATTTGTTGTTATTGGACATGGTATTGGGTAAAACAATTACAAATTTTCAAACAAAATAACGAAGACGATCAAGATACAACTGCTCATTCGTTTTTAAAATAAGATATAAGGTTTGATTATAAATCAAACCCTATATCTTTTCTATAATACATCTTATCAAAATTGATTTTTTCAATATTTTGATAAGATTTTTTTGTGGCTTCATGTAAGTCGTCTCCAAAAGAAGTAACAGCCAACACACGGCCTCCATTACTTACTATTTGCCCGTTTTTAATGGTTGTTCCCGCGTGAAATACAATAGAATCATGTACGCTTTCTGTTCCGTTGATAACCGCTCCTTTTTCATATGCTTCAGGGTATCCGCCTGCCACAAGCATAACAGTAGCGGCTGTTCTTGTGTCTAATTCGACAGTAAAGGAAGCCAAACTTTCTGAAGCTACCGCCTGAAATAAGGCAACCATATCACTTTTTATTCTAGGCAACACCACTTCTGTTTCTGGATCGCCCATTCTTACATTGTATTCTATAACAAAAGGATCATCTCCAACTTTAATTAAACCAATGAAAATAAACCCTTTGTATTCAATGTCTTCTTTTTTTAGTCCATTTATCGTTGGAACTACAATTCTTTCTTCTATTTTTTGCATAAATTCTTTAGTAGCAAATGGCACTGGCGAAATAGCGCCCATACCGCCTGTATTTAAGCCTTTATCACCTTCTCCTATTCGTTTGTAGTCCTTTGCTGTGGGTAAAACGGTGTACGTTTTTCCGTCTGTTAAAACAAAACAACTCAATTCTATCCCGTCTAAAAATTCTTCTATTACTACTTTTGTGCTTGCTGCCCCAAATTTAGCATCTACTAACATGCTTTTTAATTCTGCTTTTGCCGCTTCTATTTCATTAAGTATCACCACTCCTTTTCCTGCCGCTAATCCATCTGCCTTTAGCACATATGGGGGTTGTAGTGTTTCCAAAAACAGATAGCCTTCTTGAACATTTTCAGCGGTAAAGCTCATATATTTTGCTGTTGGGATGTTATTTTTTACCAAAAATTGTTTGGCAAACTCTTTACTTCCTTCAAGCTGAGCGCCTACTTTAGAAGGGCCAATTACAGGAATACTCTGTAAAGAAGGTTCTTTTTTAAAAAAGTCATAAATCCCATTAACCAATGGATCTTCGGGCCCTACAACAACCATTTCAATGGTGTTTTCTAATACAAATTGCTTAATGGTAGGGAAATCGTTTGGGTCAATAGCTACATTTTGTGCAATTTGGGCTGTTCCTGCATTTCCTGGAGCTACAAAAAGTTTTGTGCATAATGGGCTTTGGGTAAGTTTCCAAGCAAAAGCGTGTTCTCTTCCGCCCGAACCTAATACTAAAATATTCATGCTGTGTGTTGTTTTTAGGCGAACTAATAAAGTTCTTTTGGCAAAAATACTTCCTTTTCTTTCGAAAAAAAAATTCATTTACAGGAATAAAGATTATTTTTAGTATGCTTTTTCTTCACCTTTAAAAATATTGACAATCGTTTGAATAATAATTTTTATATCCATCCACATTGACCAATTTTCGATATAGAATACATCAAATTTAATACGATTAACCATATCGTCTTCGGTTTCAATTTCGCCTCTAAACCCTTTAACTTGAGCTAAACCAGTAACGCCTGGTTTTACATGGTGTCTAATCATATATTTTTTTATTTTTCTTCCATACGTTTTGTTTTGTGCCCATAAATGGGGTCTAGGACCAACAACTGACATGTCTCCAACTAGCACATTAAAAAATTGTGGAAGCTCATCAATACTAGTCTTTCGTATAAATTTTCCTATTCGGGTTACCCTTGGATCATTTCTAGATGCTTCAATTTCTGTAGTTTGATTAATTTGCATCGATCGAAATTTATAACAATTAAACTCTTCTTCATTTAAACCTGGCCTACTTTGTTTAAAAAATATAGGACCTTTAGATTCAATTTTTATAAGCAAGCCTAATAAAGGTGTTAACCATGATAATAAAAAAACAATTACTAATAACGAAAAAAGTAGGTCAAATAAACGTTTAAAATATTCGACATATATACTATCTAATGGTGATTTTTGAAGTGATAAAACAGGAAACAATTCATAATAATCTATTTTCATGTTTTTTGAAAATATCACTTTTGAGTCCGGAATAAACTTAATAACAATATTGTTATCATCGGCAAACTCAACTAATTCCTTATGTTTTTCACTTGATAATTCGTTAATAGAACAATAAATTTCGTCGATTTTTTCAGCAATAACAAACTCTTTCAGTAATTCTGTTTTGCCAATTATTTCATCGCCGGTTTTTTTATCGGAAAAATAACCTTTAAACCGATAACCATAATCTGCTCGATTTTGAAAAACGGTTCGCAAATCTATTGCTTCAGGTGTATAGCCTATAATAACTACATTTCTAAAATTATTTCCTGTAACTAGTCTGTATTTTTTAAAATAATAAAAAGCAATTGTTTTTAATACAATCACAAAAATAAAAACAACAGATAAATAAAGCGCTGTGGCCTTTCCACTAAAAATAGCTTTTTTATAAAATGGAAAAAAAGCAATTATTAATAGATAAAATAAAATACACTGCTTTGCTATTTTAGAAATAATTTCAACTGGCATTGTAAAGCGATACACCTCATAAAATCTTGTAAAAACAGAAAGAACTGACCATGAAATTGCAAGATAGATTTCAAATGTGGTGAAATTTAAGTCTAAACCTTGAAAAAAGAATTTAGGTAAAAACACCACTATGAAAAGATCCATTAAAAAACTTAATGGTCTAATATATTTTGAATACCTACCTTTATGCATATTAATAAATGTATTTAGAAAAATCTTTATGTTCTTCTTTTGCTAATTCTTCTGGAGATAAAGATTTGAAATAATCATAGGTTATTTTCATGCCCTCTGCTCGACCCACCTTAGGTTCCCAACCTAATATTTGCTTGGCTTTTGTAATATCCGGCTGACGCTGCAATGGATCGTTAACGGGTAAAGGTTCATACACTATTTTTTGTGTGGTTCCCGTTAACTTTATGATTTCCTCAGCAAAATCTTTAATTGTTATTTCGTCAGGATTACCTATGTTTACAGGTAAATGGTAGTCGGCATGCAACAATCTAAAAATGCCTTCTACTTGATCATCAACATAGCAAAACGAACGTGTTTGATTTCCGTCTCCAAAAACCGTTAAATCTTCACCTCTTAAAGCTTGACCTATAAAGGCCGGTATAACGCGCCCATCGTTTAAGCGCATTCTTGGTCCGTACGTGTTAAAAATTCTAACTATTCTTGTTTCTACACCATGAAATGTATGGTAAGCCATAGTGATAGATTCTTGGAATCTTTTCGCTTCATCATACACGCCTCGTGGTCCAATCGTGTTAACGTTTCCATAGTATTCTTCTGTTTGAGGATGTACCAAAGGATCTCCATACACTTCAGAGGTGGAAGCAATCAAAATTCTTGCCTTTTTTACACGCGCTAATCCCAATAAATTATGCGTTCCTAATGAGCCTACCTTCAACGTTTGAATAGGTATTTTTAAATAATCAATCGGACTTGCTGGAGAAGCAAAATGTAAGATGTAATCTAATTCGCCTGGAATATGAACAAATTTTGTAATATCATGATGATAGAACTCAAAATTTTTTTCCTTAAATAAATGTTCAATATTTTTTAAATCTCCGGTAATAAGATTGTCCATGCCTATAACAAAAAAGCCTTCCGCGAGAAATCTGTCACATAGATGAGAACCTAAAAAACCTGCTGCACCTGTTATTAAAATTTTTTTCATGTATTTTTACTCAATAAGTGAGGTATTAGTATTAACTTTCCTTTAACGCTTTTACAGGTGTTTTTATTGTGATGAGCAAACAAAAAATAAAAGTAAAAAATGCTACACCTCTTTGTCTCCACAAAAAGGATTCTGTAAAAAACACACTTATCATCAGAATTGTAAAAGAAAGCTGTAAAAAATTTTCTTTTCCAATGGATTTATATAGCATAATTCCCAATAGTGATAACAAAAGAACAAAGCCTATTAGACCTAATTCTGCAAAGTTTTGTACATATTGATTGTGAAAGTTTTTATTTTGATAGCCGTCCTCTTTTCCTGTTCCTTGATACAAATTATAGGCAATGGCTTTTTCTTCTAATTTTTTAAACGACGCATTAAGCCCAAAACCAGTAAAAAAAACGGGCTCCTCTTTAATTAATTCTAAAAAAATTCTGATTTGATATACCCTAAAAGCGGTACCAGGAAAATAATCGTTTGGTGTAAAACGTTTATTATTCCAAGCTTCATAAATACTAACAAAATGAACTCCTTGAGGCGCTTGATTAATTACATCGTGACTTAGGCTTTTATTTGTATTTGATTGAAATTCTACATCAAAACGTTGTTTAATTCTGCCATAAAACAGAGTTGTTAGTATAATAATTACAAAGATTATACTGTTCCTTAACCGCATTTTATTCGCTGTCTTTGAAAAATAAAATATATAGAATAATGTAAGCAATACCGTAATTAGTAAAATGTTTTTTGAAGAAAGTAAAACTAAAAACAGAAACAAAATACCTAATGCAATTAGTGTAGTTTTGGTTTTTTTTGGCTGATGTAAAAACCAAAAAAACGCAACCGCAATAAAAACAGAAACATGAATAGCGTTTAATAATTTGGGTACCAAACCAGAATCAACATTGTTTTCACCATGATAGTAAAAAAAACTTGATTCTTGTAATAATGCATATCGTAGAACTGCTCTTAGAAGAAAAAACAAGGCATAAAAAACCATAAAATGACTATAATATTTAAGCCAAATCGTAACTTTGCTAGCTAAAATTTCTTTTGAATAACACATAAAATTTAGCGGAACGATTAACAAAACTATTTCTTTTAGAATAGCTTTAGCTGTAACATCTGGGTCAATACTCCAAAAAAAGGATCCTGCCATCCATAAAAAAAGTAAAATGGGAATATGTAAATAACCGTTTATATAAACTGTGTTTTTTCTTAGGCTTAAAGCAGAAAAAATAGTCCACAAAACCAATGCAATATTATTAAAAGCCAGTGGAAGTGGAATGGTAATAAAAAAAAGAAACCCAAAAAAATAATTACCTTGAAAACTATTTTCTATTTTTAAATCGTTCCAAAGTTTGTTCAAATAATTGTAAATAAGCTGCATTAATTTTAGTCCAATTAAATTCGTGTACTATAGCATTATAGTTAGTTGTTATAAACTGCAAGTTATCACTTTTTTTGGTATTAGCTAAGATTTTTTTTACTTCTAGAGCCGAAGAGAAATAAAGCGCATTTTCTTGCAAGACTCCTTTATTAAAATCA
>NZ_CALFIG010000345.1 GCF_937876455.1 uncultured Flavobacterium sp. | reverse complement strand
TGTGAAAAATCCCAAAAGTGATTATCCCAAAGCATTATTGTATTCCGTTGTGATTATCTTAATTACATTAATTGGCGGTTCTTTAGCAATTGCTTTAATATTATCCGCTTTTCCCATTGAATAATAATGTATTACAGGTATACTTGCCGCAACAAGTTCTTTACTTTGTTGTGCACACCACTCAATACCTATTTGTTTCACAGCCTCATTATCTTTAGCTTTTACAACTTCCATAATTAAGGCATCGGGTAATTCAATACTAAAACGGTGTGGAATTAAATTTAATTGTTTTTTTGTGGCTATTGGTTTCAATCCTGGTATAATAGGAACGGTGATCCCTGCAGCTCTACATTTTGTAACGAAATCGAAAAATTTTTGATTATCAAAAAACATTTGTGTGATGATATAGTCGGCACCATTTTTAATTTTTTGTTTTAAAAAATGAATATCACTATCTAAACTTGGTGCTTCAAGATGTTTTTCAGGATAACCCGCAACTCCTATACAAAAATTGGTTTTGGAAGAATTTTGCAAATCTGCATCTAAATAGATTCCGTTATTTAAATTATGAATTTGAGAAACTAACTCAGAAGCAAAAGCGTGACCTTCTTTTTCAGGTTTAAAATAAATTTCACTTTTTACAGCATCTCCTCTAAGCGCCACAACATTATCAATACCGAGAAAATCTAAATCGATCAACAAATTTTCCGTATCTTCTTTTGTAAATCCACCACATAATATATGCGGAATAGCATCTACATTGTATTTATTTTGAATTCCTGCACAAATCCCTACCGTCCCTGGACGCTTTTTTACAATTTTCTTTTGTAATAACCCATTTTCTAATTCCTTGAATTCATACTCCTCCCGATGATAGGTAACGTCTATAAAAGGCGGTTTAAATTCCATTAACGGATCGATACTATCAAAAATAGATTGAATATTTTGTCCTTTTAAAGGCGGTAAAATTTCGAAGGAAAACAATGGCTTTCCATTAGCGTTTTGTATGTGTTCTGTTACTTTCATTTTTTTGTTTTGTTGCAAGTTTCATGTTTTGGTTTTAGGTTAATGAACTTTAAACCTGAAACAACTATTTTTATTCTGCATTATTCGGAGCCAACCATTTTTCGGCTTGTTCTAAACTAATATTTCTTCTTTTGGCGTAATCTTCAATTTGGTCTTTTTTAATTTTTCCCAAACCAAAATATTTACTTTCCGGATGAGCAAAATAATAGCCCGACACAGAGGAAGCAGGCCACATGGCCATACTTTCAGTAAGCTTCACTCCTATTACGTTTTCTACATCTAATAAATGCCACAATGTGGCTTTTTCTAAATGGTCAGGACAAGCAGGATAACCCGGTGCCGGACGAATCCCTTTATAATTTTCAGCAATCAAATCTTGATTTGATAAATTTTCATCCGAAGCATAGCCCCAAATTTCTTTACGAACTTGTAAGTGTAAATATTCAGCAAAAGCTTCCGCCAAACGATCGCCTAAGGCTTTTATCAAAATCGAATTATAATCGTCTAAATTTTGTTCGAATGCTTTGGCTTTTTCTTCTACTCCAAAACCAGTGGTAACACAAAAACAACCTATATAATCTTGTACTCCTGATTCTTTTGGCGCAATAAAATCGGCTAACGCAATATTAGGCGCTCCAGCTGTTTTTTGAGATTGTTGGCGTAGGGTTAAAAAAGTTGTCGGTTGTTTATTATCAGTTGTTAGTTGAATATCATCGTCGTTGATGGTATTGGCAGGAAAAATTCCTAGAATACCTTTGGCAGACAACCAATTTTCTTGAATCAATTGATATAACATTTTTTGTGCATCGGCAAATAAAGACGTAGCCTGTTCGCCTACTACCTCATCGGTTAGAATAGCAGGGTATTTTCCATACAATTCCCAAGAATTGAAAAACGGCGTCCAATCGATAAAATCAACTAAATCAGCAATGGCAACATCAACAGTTTTTGTCCCAATGAAATTCGGTTTTGTTGGCGTGTACTTACTCCAATCCAATTGTAATTTATTAGCTCTGGCTTGTTCAATCGTTAAGAAATTTTTATCTCTACTACGACTTAAATAGCCTTCGCGCAACGCATCGTATTCGGCACGAATATCTTGTGTGTATTTTTCTTTATGGTCAGCATTCAATAAATTTCCTGCTACTGTAACCGCTCTCGAAGCATCGTTAACGTGTACCACAGTCGCTTTGTATTGCGGTGCAATTTTTACGGCAGTATGCGCACGCGAAGTAGTTGCTCCTCCAATCATAATTGGAATTTGGACATTTAGTTTATCCAATTCTTTGGCCAAATACACCATTTCGTCCAACGAAGGGGTAATCAAACCACTCAATCCGATAATATCTACTTTATGTTCAATAGCTGCTGCGATAATTTTCTCCGGTGCTACCATCACACCTAAATCGATAATTTCGTAATTATTACAAGCTAGAACCACCGAAACAATGTTTTTTCCAATATCGTGAACATCGCCTTTTACTGTTGCCATCAAGATTTTACCCGCACTTTGAGACGTTCCGTCTTTTTCAGCTTCAATAAAAGGTAACAAATAAGCTACCGCTTTTTTCATCACACGTGCCGATTTTACCACTTGAGGCAAAAACATTTTCCCGCTTCCAAACAAATCACCCACTACATTCATTCCTGCCATCAAATTGATTTCGATGACTTCAATAGGTTTAGAGGCGGCTTGTCTTGCTTCTTCTACATCAATTTCTATAAATTCGTCAATCCCTTTAACTAAGGAATGCGTCAATCGTTCTTGAATAGAACCATTTCGCCACTCAGCAACTGCTTTTTCATTGGCTTTAAAATCGCCTTTGAAGCTTTCTGCTAAATCCAATAAACGTTCTGTAGCATCTTCTCTTCTATTCAACAACACATCTTCAACGTACTCTAACAATACGGGATCAATTTCATCGTAAATCTCTAACATTTCAGGATTAACGATACCCATTGTCATTCCGTTTTTGATGGCATGGTATAAAAATGCCGAGTGCATCGCCTCACGTACTTTGTCATTTCCTCTAAACGAAAAAGAAACATTACTTACTCCTCCTGAAATATGAGCATGCGGTAGGTTCTCTCTAATCCATTTGGTCGCTCGGAAAAAGTCCAAAGCATTCAATTTATGCTCTTCCATTCCTGTAGCAACTGGAAAAATATTCGGATCGAATATAATGTCTTGAGCAGGAAAACCTACTTTATCGACTAATACATCGTAACTTCTTTTACAAATTTCGATACGTCTCTCGTAGGTATCGGCTTGACCATTTTCGTCAAATGCCATTACAATTACTGCAGCCCCATAACGCTTGATTTTTTTAGCGTATTCAATGAATTTTTCTTCTCCTTCTTTTAACGAAATCGAATTCACTACTCCTTTTCCTTGAATTACTTTCAATCCCGCTTCGATGATTTCCCATTTCGAGCTATCAATCATTACTGGAACACGAGAAATATCAGGTTCTGCAGCGATTAAATTAAGAAATTTAGTCATGGCATATACCCCGTCTAACATTCCTTCATCCATATTGACGTCAATAATTTGCGCACCACCTTCTACTTGATTTCTGGCAATATCTAGGGCTTCTTCGTATTTTTCTTCTTTAATTAATCGAAGGAATTTTCTGGAACCGGTTACATTAGTTCGTTCACCCACATTCACAAAGTTGGTTTCTGGGGTAATAATTAATGGCTCGAGTCCGGATAATTGTAAATATTTTATTTCGCTTGTATTCATATCGTATGATAACCTTTCCGATTTAATATAATTCAACAGTTCTCGGTTTATACTCTCTCGCTACATCAGCTATTGCTTTAATGTGGTCTGGTGTCGTTCCGCAACAACCTCCAATGATATTGATTAAATTATCTTGTAAATATTCTCGAATCAAAGCTTGCATTTCTGTTGGAGTTTGATCGTAATGTCCGAAGGCATTGGGCAAACCAGCATTAGGGTGTGCTGAAATATTCAATTGCGTATTCATAGACAAACGTTTTAAATACGGCTTCAATTGGTCGGCTCCTAACGCACAATTGAATCCAACACTCAATAACGGAATGTGAGAAATCGAAATTAGGAAAGCCTCAACCGTTTGACCAGAAAGTGTTCTTCCTGAAGCATCGGTGATTGTTCCTGAAACCATTACGGGCATGTCTATTTTACGTTCCTCTTTGACTTCTTCAATGGCAAAAAGTGCTGCCTTAGCATTCAAGGTATCAAAAATAGTTTCCACTAACAGCAAATCGCAACCTCCATCAATCAAGGCTTCTACTTGCTGTTTATACGCTACGCGCAAATCATCAAAAGTCACGGCACGATACCCCGGATCGTTTACATCTGGTGACATGGAAGCCGTTCTATTGGTAGGTCCAATCGAACCGGCTACAAATCGCGGACGGTCTGTAAATTCATCAGCCACTTCACGGGCAATTTTAGCCGATTGATAGTTCAACTCATACACTAAATCTTCCAAATGATAATCGGCCATACCGATAGTGGTTCCAGAAAACGTATTGGTTTCTACAATATCGGCTCCCGCTTGAAAATACAAACGGTGTACTTGTTTTACCGCTTCGGGTTGTGTGATAGAAAGTAAATCGTTGTTTCCTTTTAGTGGATGTGAAAAATCTTTGAAACGTTCGCCACGAAAATCTTCTTCCGAGAAATTGTTGCGTTGCAACATCGTTCCCATAGCGCCGTCTAAGACTAAGATTCTTTCTTTTATAGCTTGTTGAATTTTTGACATATTTTTTTTGTTACACAGAGTTTCACAAAGTTTTCACAGAGTTTCACAAAGTCTAAATTATTAATATGTTATCAAGAAAAGGAGATTATTTCTTCGGTTATCTTTTTCCAAATAAATATTTGAAATAGAATGTAGCACCTTTCCAAGTATGGAGGTTGCTAAGCTTTCATCGGGTCTATTCCCTCCAGCTTTCGTGATAACTATCATTATATTTATGAACGGTACAAATGTAAATAGATTTTTTATAAAATGAAATTTTATCTGCATTATTAATTTATTTTGATACTAATTAGATTTATTTTCTATATTTTATCAGTATTAATATATGTTTTTTCTATTATATATCTTATTCGCATTGAAAACCATTTTCATTTTTTGTATGTTTAAAAAAATAATTAAAAAAATAATTCGTTTTTCATTTTGCTTTTATACCTTTGCAACGAATTAAGAGGAAAAATTTGACTGATTGCAACCTCTATAAAAAATGCTAAAGCAGAGACTCTTCTTTAGCATTTTCCTGCAATTTATTTTTCTTCTGATAACATAGTAATTAATAATAAATTAAATAATTATGGCTTATTTATTTACGTCAGAATCAGTAAGTGAAGGACACCCAGACAAAGTAGCTGATCAAATTAGTGATGCATTAATTGACAATTTTTTGGCTTTTGACCCGTCTTCAAAAGTAGCTTGTGAAACGTTAGTAACAACTGGACAAGTAATATTAGCAGGTGAAGTAAAATCTAATACTTATTTAGACGTTCAAACTATTGCTCGTGATGTAATTAGAAAAATTGGATACACAAAAAGCGAATACATGTTTGAAGCAAATTCTTGTGGTGTTTTATCTGCTATTCATGACCAATCTGATGATATTAACAGAGGTGTTGACAGAGTTGCTGCTACTGATTTTGAATCCAAAGCAAATGCTCAAGGAGCAGGTGACCAAGGAATTATGTTTGGCTACGCAACAAATGAAACTGAAGATTTAATGCCATTAGCTTTAGATTTAGCACATAAATTATTGCAAGAATTAGCTACGCTAAGAAGAGAAAATTCAGAGATTACTTATCTACGACCAGATGCAAAATCTCAAGTAACATTAGAATACAATGACGACAATCAACCTGTTAGAATTGATTCTATAGTTATTTCTACTCAGCATGATGATTTTGACGAAGAGACTAAAATGTTAGCAAAAATTAAAAAAGATATTATTGAAATTTTAATACCAAGAATTTTAGCTAAATATCCTCAATATGCGCATTTATTTAATGACAAAATTGAATACCACATTAACCCAACGGGAAAATTCGTAATTGGAGGACCTCATGGTGATACTGGACTAACAGGTAGAAAAATTATCGTGGATACTTACGGAGGAAAAGGTGCTCACGGTGGCGGTGCTTTCTCAGGTAAAGACCCAAGTAAGGTAGACCGAAGTGCTGCTTATGCTGCGCGTCATATTGCCAAAAACTTAGTTGCTGCTGGTGTGGCTAGCGAGGTTTTAGTTCAAGTTTCTTATGCCATTGGTGTAGCAAAACCTTGTAACATATATGTAAATACATATGGAACTGCTAAAAATGGTTTATTAGATTCTCAAATTTCTGATAAAGTAGCTCAATTATTTGATTTAAGACCTTATGCTATTGAACAAAACTTAAAATTAAGAACACCAATTTACAGTGAAACTGCTGCATACGGACATATGGGACGTAAAAATGAAGTAGTAACTAAAACGTTTAAATCTCCAGACGGAACAACAAAAACAGTAGAAGTTGAATTGTTTACTTGGGAAAAATTAGACAAAGTAGCAGAAATAAAAACTGCTTTTGGAATATAATATTATAAATGTAAGTGATAAAAAAATCCCGTTTCAATGACTTGGAACGGGATTTTTATTTTATCTAATTTCTTGATTCAAAATTAAATCAATATACAGATTAATTTTGTTTTTCAACTCTTTTCGATGTGCAATAAAATCTAAGAAACCATGCTCTAATACAAATTCTGCCGTTTGAAATCCTTCTGGAAGATCTTTACCTGTAGTGTCTCTAACCACACGAGGTCCAGCAAAACCAATTAACGCTCCAGGTTCAGAAATATTAATATCTCCTAACATAGCATAAGATGCGGTAGTTCCTCCTGTAGTTGGATCAGTACATAACGAAATGTAAGGGATTTTAGCTTCCGCTAATTGTGCTAATTTTGCAGATGTTTTGGCTAATTGCATCAAAGAATAAGCAGCTTCCATCATACGTGCACCTCCTGATTTTGAAATCATAACGAATGGAATGTTATTTTTGATAGAATGATTAATTCCTCTTGCAATTTTTTCACCTACAACAGAACCCATTGAACCTCCGATGAAAGCAAAATCCATACAACAAACCACTAAATCTTTGCCTTTTGATTTTCCTACCGCCGTTCTTACAGCATCTTTCAACTTTGTTTTCTCTGTAACATCTTTTAGACGATCACTGTATTTTTTTGTATCTACAAACTTTAACGTGTCTACTGAAGTCAAATTAGCGTCTAACTCTGTGAACTCATTGTTGTCAAACAAAATTTGGAAATATTCTTTACTTCCTATTCTTACATGATAATCATCTTCAGGGCTTACCCATAAATTTCGTTCTAATTCATCAGAGTCGATAATTTTTCCTGTAGGCGATTTGTACCAAAGTCCTTTCGGAACATCTTTTTTATCCTCTGTTAATGTTTGAATTCCTTTTTCTTTTCTTTTAAACCAAGCCATAATTCTTGAAGTTAGAAGTTAGAAGTCAGAAGTTAGAAATGATTTTTCTAAATTCTAAATTCTAAATTTATAATGTATTTACGTTATTTAAATCTGCAAAAGCTTGTTCTAACCTTGCATTAAATGTCATTTCTCCTTCTCTTATCCATTTTCTAGGATCATAATATTTTTTATTTGGACTTTCAGCTCCCTCTGGACTTCCAATTTGCGTTCTTAAATACTCAATTTTAGAAGTCATATAATCTCTAATTCCTTCCGTGAAAGCAAATTGTAGATCTGTATCAATATTCATTTTAATCACGCCATAAGAAATTGCTTCTCTAATTTCTTCTAACGTAGAACCAGAGCCTCCATGAAAAACAAAATCAACTGGATTTGCCGCTGTATTAAATTTATTTTGAACATATTCTTGCGAGTTTTTCAAAATTACAGGGGTCAATTTTACATTTCCTGGCTTATACACTCCGTGTACATTTCCGAATGCTGCCGCAATAGTAAATCTTGGGCTAATTTTCATCAATTCTTCGTAAGCATAGGCCACTTCTTCTGGTTGTGTATATAGTTTTGAACTATCTACGTCTGAATTATCTACACCATCTTCTTCTCCACCAGTAATACCTAATTCTATTTCTAGCGTCATGTCCATTTTACTCATGCGCGCTAAATATGTTTTACATAATTCAATATTTTCTTCAAGAGGTTCTTCAGACAAATCAATCATATGTGAACTAAACAATGATTTTCCCGTTTCGGCAAAATGTTTTTCTGAAGCATCTAATAAACCATCAATCCATGGTAATAAATTTTTAGCGCAATGGTCTGTATGAAGAATTACAGTTGCTCCATAAGCTTCTGCTAAGGCATGTATATGTTTTGCACCTGCAATTGCTCCTAAGATAGCTGATTTTTGATTCTCATTAGAAAGTGCTTTCCCAGCATTAAATTGTGCACCTCCATTTGAAAACTGAATGATAACCGGCGCGTTTAATTTAGCTGCTGTTTCTAACACACCATTTATAGTGCTTGAACCTGTTACATTAACCGCAGGTAAAGCAAAACCTTTCTCTTTGGCATAGTTAAAAATCTCTTGAACTTGACTTCCAGTAGCTACCCCTGGTTTAATTGTGTGACTCATAGTTTTATTATTTGATTTGCAAAAATACTAATTTTATTAAACTTAGAAAGGATAATTGATTCCAATATTAAAAACACCTTCATTTATACTCATTCCTTTGAACCATCTTTGCTCATATTCTTTGGCAGGATTATATGTTTTAAAACCAAAATCTGTTCTAATTACAAAGAAACCTAAATCATAGCGAAAGCCAAATCCTGAACCTAAAGCCACATCTTTTAATGATTTAATTCCATTAAAAGTAAAGTTTTCATCTTCAACATTATCATAAACATTCCAAATATTACCCGCATCTGTAAATAAAGCCCCATTTAATTTCCCAAAAATCGTGAAACGATATTCTAAATTCATAGCTAATTTTAAGTTGGCCTCGTTAAAATCATTTACACTTTTACTTGAGCCAGGACCTAATCGATAGGCTAACCATCCTCTGTTATCGTTACTTCCTCCAGCAAAATAACTTCGCGTAAACGGAATAGAATTTGAATTTCCATAAGGCACTGCTATACCCCCAAATGCTCTGAAGGCTAATGAGCTTTTCTTTCTAATATGTAAATGTTTAATGTATTCTATTTCTCCTTTAATATATTGTGAATAGGGAATGCCAAAAAAAGATTGCTTGCCATTTGCCTCTGATCCATTTCCTAATGGCTTGGCTAATAAAGACAATAAATTTCCTGCACTTTCAATTTTTGCTCGTATGGTATAAAACTCAATATCGTTAAAATCTGTTTTAGAATTAATATTATAACTAAATGATGAAGAAACAATTAAGTTATTTTCTGTTAATCGATATTTTCGCTCTCCTATACTCCTAATTGTTTGATATGTTTCGTCTTGTGGTGTCAATGAAGTACTCCCATTCTTTACATAATTAATAAAATCATCTGCGCCAGTAAAGGTTAGATTACCATTCCCATCATAAAAATCTTGTGTAGGAGCATATATTGGAGCCAAACCATTTAATACGTTGTATGAATACGAATACACATTATAATAATTAGCAACATTTAAGTTTCTAATAAACTGAAGGTTAAATAAATCGAATCGATATTTTCTTTCTTTTCTTTTTGTTGATGTCCAATCATAGAAAAAATTACTTGTATAAGATTCTTTATCTAGACCAATATTTGTTTGTTTGGATAAACCAAGCGAAAGCGTGGTGGTAGGAAACATTTCCTTCTTAATAATTTTTTTAGTATTAAAAGGCGAAAAAAATCTTGGAATAGTAAGTTTTAAATCGGCACCATACTCTCTAACATTAAAGAATAAATTATCTGGATTTGATAGCTTGCTAGACGAACCTAAACTACCACGCATTGAAAAATCTAAAATTTCGGCACCTTTAAAAATATTTCTAAATGTAATTCCCATAAAACCAGAAATTCCAAAATCTTGAATATTTGATGTAGTAAAATCGGCCTTTATATTAAATTGTCTTCTCTTTAAAGGGGAAAGCACAATATTAGCTGTCAACGTATTTTTGTCTTTTCCATCTTCAATAAACTGAATTTGTGGAAAAGCAAACATTTTTAAATTAGACAATGACTTACCCGTCAATACTTTAGCGTCATCACTAAATATTTTTCCTTGCTCAATAAAAATAGCATCGGTTAATGCCTTAGGTCTGTATCTCAATTTTCCCGAACTATAAATGTGAACATTTTTATAGGTTGTACTGTCAATAGTGGTATTTTTTTCATTGAATTGTTTATCTGTAAAAATATTTACTCGGCCTATTTTATATATTTTAAAAGGCTTAGAAACTAAAGTATCGCCTTGTTTTTCCGTTCGATCTTTAATAACAACATTCAAACTGATGCGTTGTGATTTTGCTTTACCAATGGTATCTGCATCAAACTTTACATTATTTTCTTGAAAATGATACAAGCCTTTATTCTTAAATTCCTTAGTAATTCTTTTTACCTCATCATAAACTGTAGCACTCGTGTAAGGCTTACCTACTTCTAAATATGAATTACCTGCTACAGTTTGATAAATAGAATCTACAACAGGTGTTTCAATGAATTTAGCAATACTATCAATTAAAAATGGATTTCCTGTATTAATTAGATAAGAAACTCTGGCTTTTCTATTCTTTAACGTATCTGTCTTTGTATTGATTTTAGCATCAAAATAACCTCTATTCAAATAATAGGCAAGTAATCTTTTAGTTGATTTTTGTGTTTTTAGTGAATCTAAAACCACGGGAGCCTCACCTACTCGCTTTAAAAAATCGTTGTATCCAGAAACAAAAAAAGATTTTCCAATTCGATCCACTTGCTTAGCCGAATATAAACGCGTCATTCGTTCTTTTCTTTTTGGATTTTTATTTAACCAAACTTGGTACGTAGAATCTGGATTTTTACGCATCAAATTGTACAATTGCACACGTGGTTTAAAACCTAATAACTTACTATTGGGTTTTTGATACAATTGCAATTCTAATTCTTCTAATGTAGATGCTTTACCATTCACCACAATTTTATTATCGTGAAGAAGGTATTCATTCTTTTTTAATTTTCGTACTTCAGAACAAGAGTAAAAAAATAACCCTAAAAGAAAAAATAATACTATTTTTGGTGTGAGAAATTTCAATGGCCTAAAATTTATTCAAAAATACAATTTTTTATGGTTAGCAAAAACCAAATTAAGTTAATAACTAGCTTACAACAAAAAAAATACAGAAAAATACACCAACTTTTCATTGCTGAAGGTAAAAAAGTGATTTTAGAATTGCTTGAAGCAGGATTTAAATTGGAATTTCTTTTTGTTACGGAGGAAAATATATTTCCCACTACCTATCCATCTGAATACATTACAGAAGCTGATTTAAAAAAAATAAGTGCCTTAACCACGCCTAACAACTGTTTGGCTGTTTTTAAAACACAAGACCATCAAAATCATACTGAATCGGAACTCATTTTAGCTTTAGATACGATTAGAGATCCTGGAAATATGGGAACTATTATTCGCTTGTGCGATTGGTTTGGCATTACAACATTAGTTTGTTCTGAAGAAACAGTAGACCGTTACAATCCAAAAGTGGTGCAAGCTACAATGGGTTCATTAGCAAGAGTCAATCTTATTTATACAAATCTTCATGCCTATCTATCAGAAACAAACCTACCTATATATGGTACCTTTATGGATGGCACATCTATTTATGAAACTCAACTTCCGCAAAAAGGAATTATTGTTATGGGAAATGAAGCCAATGGTATATCCAAAGAAGTAGAAGATACAATTACTGAACGGATTGCTATTCCTCGATTTGGCAACTTACAACTCACCGAAAGTTTAAATGTAGCTACTGCTACCGCAATAATATTGTCTGAATTTAGACGTCGCTAATTAATGAAAAGTGAAACACACAAATACCGCGCGTGTTTTCATAGATTGTATGTTTCCTGTCCAAGGGCTATTTGGATTGGCATCTCTAATAAGTTCATCATTTGTACCAAAAACACCTCTAATTGAAGGTGAAAACTTAAAATATTCTAAATACAAATCGATACCAAACCCTAATTCATAATTATTTGTCCAAGATTTCATTTTAAATCTTCCGCTGTAATTATCGTCTGGTGCTTTGGCATTACTTCCCATGTTTAACGAACTTGAAACACCTGCCAGCAAATAGGGTTTAATATTTCCTGTGCGCTTAGCCGACATTTTTAACAATAAAGGAAAATGTAAATATGCCGATTTTACCTCACGTAATTTGTCTACATTATCGGTAATATTAGGGTAAATTAAATTACGTTGTGTAGCAAAAAAACCAGGTTCAAAACGCACATCAAAATAGTCGTTTAGCCTTAAATTTCCTACCAATCCTACACTAAATCCT
>NZ_CALFIG010000344.1 GCF_937876455.1 uncultured Flavobacterium sp. | reverse complement strand
GGGCTAACTTGAAACGTTGCATTAGGGCAAATGATAATCGACAGAATAATTTAAGCTTAGCTATTGAACAATCTATCGCTCAATTGTTTATAGGATAACTATATTTAAAACTTACGCATTGACAGAGATTTATAATTATGCATATGCCATACCTGTAATGCTGTTGTATTTTATACCGGACTTTGGCACTTTTTAGTCTAAATGAAATTGATTTTAATTTGATAGTAAGTTGAAGAATTAGCTGCTTGGAAGGTAAAAATGGCAAAGTCAGTTATACTTCTTCTAGAGTTTTAGAACGCACCAACACTATGAAGATTAGGGTCTCGCAAAACTGGTTGACTTTCCCCAGGCACAAGAGGATAGAACTCTGGCGCTAATAATGGATTAATAAAGGCATAATCTGCAACATAATTACCACCAATATTACTAAAGTAAATTGCGTCATCAAAAATATTAGTCGTAAGCGTAGTTCCGCTAGTGAGAAGTGGATTATTTACGCTCAGATGGTAATCATTTTGATTTGCAGCAAAAAATCCCGGTTCACTACCACTAAGGCTACTAGCGAGAAACTCGCTTGGTAATTTAGAGCCAGTTTTAAACCAGTTATTTCGTGCTACAATTTGCCTCCCATTTGACCAACGCAGATCTGAATTGGTTTGATGTGGATCATTATTCGCATTGTAATCATTGAAATAAAAACCAATACTCGTACCATATTGATTATAAAAAATATTGTTATAAAACTCTAAGCTACCTACCCCAAATTTAATTTGACCGGTATATGAACGACCATCACTTGGATTAAAATTATTCACAAAAGTATTATTCACAAAACGATAACGCCCAAAGCTGGTACCATTTCGCGTCGGGCCTCCTGATCCGCCATCACCACCAATGGTTAATGATTTTATCTTGTTATTACTAATCACAACATTGCCGACAAAATCGGTATCTTCTCGTAAATAATTTTCCGCATAATATGGATCAATTTGACGAAGCTCTTCTTGGGTGACATGTTTATCTGAACTATAGCCAGTAATACTGCCATTCTTGTCATAAATAGGGTCGCTTCCTTCCCCCAAATCTGCTCCATACATATCTACTTCTGACTGAGCATTGTTCGCAAACCAATTATAATAAATCTCATTACGTGAGGTGCGTGTTTTAAGCCCTGCTCCTTTTAAGGAATCATGTATATAATTAAAGCGGATTGTCGTTACTGAGTTTGGCACCCTAACGCGATCGGAAGCAATATAGATATTATGTTCACCCTCGGCATACCCGTTAGAGTAAATTTCAGAATATTCGATGGTTAAATTACCGCTATATAAGTCTGAAGCCATAATTCCATTACGTGCATTGTGTACGCGACAATGGCGAATAGTTAAATCATTTGAAATCTGATTGATCCCGCGAGTAGTCATCAACGCTTTGTTGCTAACTTCACTCATATTGCCAACTATCTCAAAATTATCTAAAACATAGTGATTACCATAAAAGACTAAGAGGTTTTGATTGGATTTGGTATCTGCGCGAATTACTGGCTGCTTGCCATTGATAGTAACTCCAATGATACTTATTGGCTGGCTTTCGGTTCCATTATTAGAAAAGCTAACTCCGCCAATATATTCTGCATCACCATCAACAAAAACTGTATCACCTGGCTGTAATAGCCCGCTAACTTGTTTCAAAGTGGTATAACTCTGTGTCGGACCAACATGATAGATTTTAGTATTCGATGTTTTTTGGGTGATAGAATTGCTAGTAGTAGTGTTCGTTGTATCTGCTTGATTATGCCCACCATTACAAGCGCTTAGTGTTAAACAACTAAACGTAAAGGTCATATAAAGTAACTTTGATAATTTTGACATAATTCACCAATAAAAAATTGCGCAATAGAATAAAATTAAGAGGCAAGAAAACCGATGTATTTCTTCAAAAAAATCAATAAAATAATAAGCAGCGATTTTAGCACAAGTTTAATGATCATATTTTAGATAAATTGCTATGAGCTGGAATAAAATTGATGTAAAAAAGCCACCGTAGCAACCCAGTGGACTTTAATTTAGTTCGCTTTAAAATTGATTGCTATCAATTACTATATTGTATTGTTGCCAGTCCTGCATTGTTTGGCTGATTGATATTTGCTAGTGAAAGTTGTAAATTATCACCATTAGCAAACTGAATACTATCATTTGTGCGAGTTGCCGATAAATTCATATCATTTAATGTTGCTGTGCTTCCACCAGGTGCATTGGTACAATCAGATAATCCCGGAATACATGCAAACGCAATTCCACATCCAGTTCCAGAACCAGTTCCTGGTATAGTAGCACATGTAGCTTGCAACATTAATGCGTGATAATTATCATAATATATGGTAGGTAGGGATCTAACAACAAGCGAATTGCTATAGTAAACGTTAATTACATTTAAAGGACCTTCCATATCATACGTACCGCGTGGAACAGTTTGAACATTTTGAGCAACAGTTCCTATAGAACCAGGTTGAGTAATATCAAATATACCAGAGCCAGAGCCCCCCATTACTGAAAAGCCAGTGGTACCATTATTATAATCGGGTAAAATAGCTTGCATTGTACCAAGATAATAAGCTGGCAATGGAACAAATATATATGCCCAGCTGTATTGGGATTGAGCTATATTAGGAGCAAATGTCCCATTATTCGCAGCCGCCATCGTATTATTGATATTGTTATTTCCTGTCTGATTTCCATATTGGTCAGTCTCATTATTCCAGTCATTGGAGTTTGTGCCACAAATTATATAACCAGCTTTAGTAACTGTTAAATCACCATAAACCCCATTACTATTTGTATTACATGGTAGTGATGGAGTAAAATTGGTATTTATTACTGGTTGGATATTTTGCCCCTGTGACTGGAAAGTTCCGCCATTGCAGCTAATCGTCAAGTTAGTACCATTCCAGCTACCTAGGCTAGAACCATTACTCAATGATGACAGGTAAGTATTGTTTAAATTACACGATTGAGACAATCCATTACCCAACACTCCCATAAAATTATTCCAGAAATTAGTTTTATATAAGTTATCTAAATACATTAAGAAAGCAAACCGTTGTTGATACGCATAAGCTAAATCTGCACTAGCTGTTACATAATTATTCAAATCTCCATAATAAATTGAAGCTGGTGGAGATATTTTAGTTTTTAAATTCATTGATAAAAAAAGTCTCAATTGATCAATCCGATAAGCTGTATTCAGATTTTGCATTAATTGTAGAATCGTTGAATCTACCGTATTATTCCATGCTAATTGATTTTGAAATAGATTAGTACTGCCATTAGATTGTGAAACATATGAATTGTATGCCGCTTGTAAACTAGCTATCAGCTGAGTATTCGATGCTGTTCCATAGCTCTCTGGGTTGTTGTGCAGCGCTGGATTATTAACTGAATAAGAAGTTGCATTATCCCCTGCCAATGTGATTTCAAGACTGTCCAAGCTATTAATACCTTGAACCCGACTTACCATAGTACCAGTATCTTTCATTAATACCGCTATTGCTGACTCGGGAATTGTTCCAGATTCGGCATTATTTAATAAGGCATTAACCTGATTTGCCTGCTCTTGCGGCAATGCTAATGAAATATATGAATTTAACTGGTTTAACATTATTTGCAATTGATTTTGTGCTTGTGAAATTGCTAACTGGGTATCTATTTGTTGATCTTGATAAATTGAGTTTTGAATACCAAGTAATAATGTTCCTTGAGCATTAAGTTCGGTATTTATATTTTGTAAATTTGACTGAATTTGAGCAAACATCTGCGCGTTTTGTGCTTCTAGCTGCTGTAACTGACTTTGTGATGGTTTGGATGGAAAGACACTACCAGTAAGCAAACCTAATAATTGAGTACCAATTTTAGCTACCCCAGAACTTGGATCAATTATCGTATCAATAATATCACCACCAAGCATGTTGATTGTATTGGGTAAATTGACACTTCCAATAACGGGAGCAGAAGTCAATGTAGATTGGGTAACATTATTTCCCGCTGATTGTGAATTTTGCGCTGAATTACTTACACTACCGCTAGCGCCAGAATTACAGCCAACCAGAGTAAAAGAAATAATTCCAGCTAACATCAATGTATTAATTAATTTGTTTTTCATGATTTACTCCAGTTATTGTAAGAGATTAATAATTGGGTTATACCCATCTTTGTATGACGGTATAATATCATTCTAAATTAAGGAGTGGTTTCCCACATTTGCATAGCTTGTTCCCATTTTTGCAAACAAGAAATCATTTAACTCACAGAGGTAATTATTTAAAGAAATTAGTGCCTTACTTAAGAGAGAGAGAGAGAGAGAGAGAGAAAAGAAATAGAGAATTGGAGCTAAAGTTTAAAATTTAGTCAACGAATAAAGGATAGAAAACGAATTAGGAAGAAAGCTAAAATTACCGAATATAAAAAATATCCGGTAATTTGCTTCAATTAAGCTTTTTTAGCAATTTTACGCATTTCTAAGACGTGCTGCTCTTCTGAGCCAATCATAGTGCGCGCATAATCTTCAAGATAAACTGACTTGTCTTTTACTGCGTCCAATAATTGGTGATACATTTCTGCAGCCTTAGTTTCGTGTTCAATTGACTCGGCAATAATACTTACTAAATCATGTTTATGAGTTTCTTTAATATCCGCAACCTTGATTGTTGGATGTCCATTAAGACCAGTCATTAATTCACCAGCTTTTAATGCATGATCCAATGATTCGGTAGCATGAGTTTTGAAGTATCCAACTAGTGACAAACGCTCTAAACCATATACAGTTAAAGCATAGTGAGTATAGCGACTTACACCAGCTAGTTCATGTGCAATAATTTGATCTAAAATATCACAGACTTTTTTTTCATCAATATTTAACATTTATTTATCCTTCTATATATTACAAAAAGTGCCAATAAGCGCCGCTATTATATACCTGAATATAAACCTTATACAAGTAGTTTTTAATATTCATAGAATTCATAGATACTATATAAAATCATAACAACGTATTACAGAGAATTATATGATTTAAGATTGGAGAATAAGAATCACTCTCACCAATAACTCGTGTTAAATTATCTGGATTACAGCAAGCTTTATGTTTTAATCGCAACATATCTGCAAAGTAAGCCATTCTTTCTTCTTGATTTTGCATTGGTAAAACATCCTGCATTTGTTTACCAACCAACGCTTCTACTGAGCTAGCACCTAACTCATATAAGCGATTTTCTCCAGCAAAAATAATCACATCATTCAAATCCAATACCAAACAATTTGAACTGTCGGGATAAAAAGCACTTAGCAGCATCTTTACTTTGCTCTCATTCATGAATCATTCCTTTCAGTAGCAACAAGAATAATTTGAATTCTATCATATACTCATCTTCTATGAATCTTGGATTTTATCGGATACACAACAATACCGCGCTGGACTATTTTAAATTGCGCTCAAAAGGTACTATTTATTTCACTAATCGCAAATTTCCCAGTATAATTTATTGCAAATAAGAATCATTCTCATATATACTAATGTCCTTATATTAAAAGCAGCTTTTCAATTTAGGAATATTTTACTATTATGCTCAAGAAAATTATGCTATTCAGTTCTGGACTGATTTGCACAAACACTTACGGGTTAACTCCCGAAGAAGAGTCTCAAGAACAAACAACAACCGTGGCAAGTGGCTATTTAAGTCGCGGAAATTATTTACAAAATCCATATTTAGGTTTACCCAGCCAAGGCGGAACTGCAAGCTTGAGCGAAAGTCAAATTGCCAGCGATGGAATTGCAAAACGCATCTTCGGCGATGGAACTTGGAATGTGATGGGCGTTGCCAGCTATTATGATCAGAATGGCGGAAATAATTATGGCTATGGAGTAAATATTTTTGCGCAAACTGGTGAAATAGCTGGATTTTCTATCGGTGGATTTTTAACTGGCGTTAATCCCTACACAGCACAAATAAACCCCAGTGATCCAGATCAGCAAGCTCTTGGCTTATCCACTAAAGAACAGCTAGAGATGCAGGAGCTTTTTGTTGAGTATAAGTATTCTGACATGCTGCAACTTGATGCGGGTAGAATCGGGATTAATAATAGCCCATGGCTCACCTATTACCAAAATAATGCGCTCAATTTAGTTACTTATCAAGGAGCATTGGCAAATATTGATCTGGGAAATCATTGGCTGATTACCGCATTAGCGTTCAACCAAGCCCAGATGCTTGGTGAAACTGGTTTTAATAATCAAACATATTATAATAGCTCGATTGACCCGAGTCTTACGCCTGATGGAACCTCAAATTCAACACCAGGAACAATTGCCGCCGGAGTATCATGGAACACACCAACAGAATTATTAGATTTTAGATTATGGGGCTATAAGTTTTATGATTATTCCAACCTCATTTACGCCGATAGTAATCTAAAATTAAAAGCTAGTGATAAATTAGGTTTTGAAATTGGTGTTCAAGGTGCATTACAATTTGGTAGCGATCAAAATATATTGAGTAACAATGGATTAGCCAACAATATAAACAGTAATATGCTTGGTTTACAACTAACCATGAACTATGATTGGCTTGAACTGAAATTAGGCTATAACAATATCTGGGGACCAAATGACTCATTTGAAGGCGGAAATATTGTATCCCCTTACACCTATTCGCTAGCAACCGATCCACTCTATACTACGAGCTGGATGCTAGGTTTAATTGATAAATCTGCAGGCCAGGCGTACAAGATTGCACCAACGGTGAAATTTTTAGATGATGCGCTTGAAGTAGGAGTTAGTGCAGCACGCTATAATACAGTAACCATGCCAGCAAGTAATGAGTATGATATTACATTTAATTATAATGTTCCACAGATCAAAGGGTTTACAATTTTCGCAGGTTACGGTTATATTGTTCAACCACTAGATAATGAGGGCAATGGTGGTAATAATTTTGAGGGACAGATTATGCTTAGCTATCTGTATTAGACGGAATACATGATGTAAAAAGGGTTGATAAATCAACCCTCTAGCATAAACAGCAGACTTGAGAATTCTAAAGAGAGCATTATATTCTAAAGGCTGCTGCTTATTGCTTTACGTACTATTTAGCTGGTGCAGCTTGGCAGCTAGACAAGATAATGTGTCCTTTTTTCTCTTGACACATTACTTTCTTACCAGAATTCTCATCTAAAAAGCCTGCTTTACCTTTACCAAATTTGAAACCTTTACAGATCCCTGTCAAAGTATCCGTATTATCACCATCTTTAACAGTGTGCTCGCCACATTTCATTTTGGTGTTATCAAACTGAGGTGCAGTTTGACTTGTTACTGAAGAAGCAATAGGAGCAGCAAAGGCAACTGAAACTGCTGCTGAGGCAATAACGGCAAGAAGAATTTTTTTCATATTTATAAGTTCTTTCTAAAAGTTAAGTAATTATTAATGTGAATCTATCAAATAAATCATATTAATACTTGCTTAGATTTTCATTAATGATACTTGAAGCATTTGATTTTTAAACAGCGCGTATTGGTAAAAAACAGATAAACGTATGTTAGCAGTCTTTGTATAATACAGCAACATTTAAAAATCTCAATAACTTCAATATATAAGTAGTGTATGATACATACTGTTAATTTTTAAGATAGCATGATATCATGAAGCCACTCATTGTAATTAAATACCCCTAATTTGTCAAGCTCTATTTACGGCTTTATCGTGCCCAACCAAATAAAAATGAAAAAATAATTTGACAAATACAATTTTATCTTGTTACAATCCCCTCACTTAGCTTTTTTAAGTAACCTCTTTTTAAACGAAAGGTCTGATTCATGAAATCAGCACAATTACTCCAGATTTTACAGATGGAATTTGTCCAGCAAGTACAAAATACAATTTCGTTATTTAACAATACTACTATTGCTCAATCTTCTGCTCCTTCTTCTCGACGACGCTAATCTTATTTCTTTCATTGACTAATCAGAGATAGCCTTTATCATCTGCGTTAGTAAACACTATTTTTTCAAATTTATAAATTTAACTTTGGAAATAAAAATAGAATAGATAGAAAGAGTAAATTTTAATATAAAATATATTTATCAAGTTAATGAGTTTTAAAGTTTATAACGCTTCGGCGGGTTCTGGAAAAACCTATACCCTTACTAAAGAGTATATAAAAATTCTCTTAACCGCCCCTTCAAATGATAAATACCGCCGTATTTTAGCCTTAACCTTTACTAATAAGGCAGTAGAGGAAATGAAATCTAGAATTGTAGAAAGCTTAATTGCCTTTAGCAAAGAGTTCGTTTCAGATCAAATGGATTCGTTTATGAAGGAGATTTCTATGGAAACAGGAATTAGTTTGCCAGAAATTAAGGAAAAAGCAAAAAAAATAGTAAAAACAATTATTCACAATTATGCAGCTTTTGATATTTCTACAATAGATAAATTTACACATAGAATTATACGAACATTTACCCATGATCTCAATCTCCCTGCCAATTTTGATGTTACTTTAGAAACAGACACATTACTGAGGAATGCAATTGATACCGTAATTGCAAAAGCCGGCGACGAGGAAGATTTAACAGATGTATTAGTTTCTTTTGCAAAAAGTAAAGCAGATGATGATAAGAATTGGGATGTAACCCTTGATTTATATGCTGTTTGTAAATTATTGTTAGTCGAAGAACATTTTTTTAATTTCAATCAACTACACGAAAAATCAATACAAGATTTTAATAAAATTGCTTCAAAGATTAAAGAAAAAACAGAAAACCATAAACAAAAAATTAAAGAAATTACGGGAAGCATTCTTGAAGATTTTGCAACCAATCAATTAACATCTGATGATTTTTCAAGAAAAACATTCTATAACCATGTAATTGCTTTAAATAAAAATGGAAGAAAAATAGATGACCACGATTATGTGTACATTAAAGCTATAGAAGTCCCAAAAAAGTCCAATAAACAAGAAGTCATAGAATCACTTAGTTCTTCTTGGAAAGAAAAATTAAAAATTATATATACATTAAGTTATAAAATTGATTTATATGAATTAGTAGCATCAAATCTTGTTCCTTTATCTTTAATTAATACCGTTTATCAAGAGTATAAAAAACTGCAAACCGAACAAAATGTATTGTCTATTTCTGACTTTAATACCATTATTCATAATCAAATTAAAGACCAACCCGCTCCTTTTATTTATGAACGACTTGGTGAAAGGTATAGACATTATTTTATTGATGAGTTTCAAGATACATCTGAAATGCAATGGCAAAACGTCATTCCGCTTATTGATAATGCATTAGCGAGTGAAGAATTAGATGGCACAAGAGGTTCGTTAATGATTGTGGGCGACCCTAAACAATCTATTTACAGATGGAGAGGGGGAAAAGCCGAACAATTTATAGAGCTAAGCACCGCAGTAAATCCCTTCTCTAATGATGTTAAAGAAGTAAAAAATTTAGAAACGAATTACCGAAGTTATGCTGAAATAATTCAATTTAATAACGACTTTTTTACAAATATTGCCAATGAATTTTCAAACGAAGCCTATAAAAATTTATATACCACCACAGCTACACAAAAAACAACTAGTAAAAAGGGAGGCGTAGTTTCCATTCAGTTTTTAGAAGATAATGATTTATTTGAAGAGGATTTTGAAGACGATGCCTTAACCGAAAAGGATAAAAAATACTTAAGTAAAACGCTTGAAACAATTGAAAAAGTTGTTAATGAAGGGTTTACGTATCAAGACATCGTTTTGTTGACAAGAAAAATAAAACATGGAATACTATTAGCTAATTATTTGACAGAAAAAAATATTCCTATTCTTTCATCTGAAACCCTTTTAATTCAAAATGCTTCAGAAGTAAAATTTATCATTAATTTTTTAGTGTTCTTGAATAGCTCTTTTGATCAAGAAGCACGAATTAATTGGTTATATTTTGTGGCTTCTAATACAGTTAAAAAAGAAGAAATACATCAATTTTTGATTGAGGCCAAAGAGTTAAACGAGTTAGATTTAGAGGTGTTTTTAGCTCATAAAGGATATAGCTTTTCATTTGAAGCGGCACGAAAAAAATCGCTTTATGAAGCGGTTGAAACAATTATTACTGTTTTTTTGACCCATAAAGCAACTAGTTCATATGTGCAGTATTTCTTGGACTTAGTACTAGAAAGAGATATGAAATATCAATCTAGTATTACCGATTTTTTAGAATATTGGGAACGAACAGGATTTAAACAAAGTATTCCTTCTCCTGATGGTGTTGAGGCTGTACGTATAATGACCATTCATAAATCCAAAGGATTGGAATTCCCAGTGGTTATTTATCCTTTCGCAGATGATAGCTTAAGACTTATTGATCCCAAAGTTTGGATTCCATTAGATGAAACAGACATAGGGTTGTCACAATCTTTAGTACAGAAAAATAAGAAGTTGGAACAAATTAATACACAGACTAAAGAAGTGTATGACATAAAAACACAAGAGGAGCTATTAGATAATATAAATGTTTTATATGTGGCTTTAACAAGAGCTAAAGAACAATTGCATATTATATCTAGTTTTAAAGTAAACAAAGAAGGGGAATTAGTAAATCAAAATGCGCTATCTACATTTTTTACGAATTATTTGACACAAAAAAGCCTATTTAATCCTCAACAATATTTATATGTGTTTGGAAATCCTACACGAATTTCAAAACCCGAGCCATTTTTACAAAATCAACAAACAATTCAAAACGTCGCGGAGCATTTAGATTTTAGTTCTGTTAAAATCGCAAAAAAGGAAGCGTTAATGTGGGGGACACATCAACAAGAGGCTATTGCTTTTGGAAATATTTTACATGAAATTATGGCAAATATTACGTCAAAGACAGCCATACCACTTGCAATACATAAAGCTGTTGAAGAAGGCGTATTACTTGATTCACAAAGAGGAATTTTTGAAGAAAAGGTGCAAAAAATAGTAAATCATCCCGACTTGTTGGATTTTTTCAATGAAAATTATTTGGTACTTAACGAACGAACAATTGTTTCAAATGGAGAACCAAATGTAAAACCAGACCGTGTAGTTATTCATAAAAATCAAGCGTTTATTTTAGATTATAAAACAGGAGATTACCAAGAAAAACACGAAAGACAACTCAATAATTATGCACGAATTATAGAAAAAATGAATATTAAAGTCGCAAAAAAAATATTGGTTTATATTGAAGAAGATATAAAAATAATACATTTGTAGTGAAATCGCATGACAATACTTCATTTACTAAAAAAAAACAGGAAGAGTACAGCGATATAGATAATCTAGAAAACAATAATTACACACGAATTAAAACGAATATTATGTACGGTAAAATTCAACAACATTTACAAAACGAGTTAAATACAATTCAAGAAAACGGATTATATAAAAAAGAACGCATAATCACTTCACCACAAGGTGCTGAAATAGTTGTGAATGGCAAAACAGTTTTAAATTTTTGTGCGAATAATTATCTAGGGCTTTCTTCACATCCAGAAGTGGTTCAAGCAGCAAAAGACGCCTTAGACACTCATGGTTTTGGTATGTCTTCTGTTCGATTTATATGCGGAACACAAGATATTCATAAGCAATTAGAAAAAGAAATTGCTGATTTTTATGGAACCGAAGACACTATTTTATATGCAGCAGCTTTTGATGCTAACGGCGGGGTTTTTGAACCCTTATTAGGAGAGGAAGATTGTATTATTTCTGACAGTTTAAATCATGCTTCAATTATTGATGGCGTAAGGTTGTGTAAAGCGGCACGTTACCGCTATGAAAATAACAACATGGAAGATTTAGAACAACAATTAATACAGGCTACACAAGCAGGCCATCGTTTTAAGCTGATTGTAACTGATGGTGTTTTCTCAATGGATGGCTTGGTCGCTCCTTTAGATAAAATTTGTGATTTAGCAGACAAATATGATGCCCTTGTTATGGTAGATGAATGTCATGCCGCTGGATTTATTGGTAAAACAGGAAAAGGAACCTTAGAAGCAAAAGGTGTGATGGGACGTGTAGATATAATTACAGGAACATTAGGTAAAGCATTGGGTGGTGCAATGGGAGGCTATACAACAGCAAAAAAAGAAATTATTGAAATTTTAAGACAACGGTCTAGACCTTATTTGTTTTCAAATTCATTGTCTCCAGCTATAGTGGGCGCATCTTTAAAAGTGTTTGAATTATTAAAAAAAGACACAAAATTACGTGACCAATTAGAGTGGAATACCAATTATTTTAAATCAGGCATGAAGAATGCAGGGTTTGATATAATTGATGGAGATTCTGCAATTGTACCTGTTATGCTATATGATGCCAAATTATCTCAAGAAATGGCAGATGAATTATTGCACTTGGGTATTTATGTAATTGGTTTCTTTTTCCCAGTCGTTCCTAAAGGAAAAGCAAGAATTAGAGTGCAACTTTCAGCAGCACACACACAAATACATTTAGACAAAGCAATTGAAGCATTTACTATTGTAGGTAAAAAATTAGGAGTTATTTAGCGCTAAATCGTGCAAATATCTTTAAAATAAGGAAAAAATACACAATTGTTTTGCGGATTACAAAAAACGTCTTACTTTTGTCGCAATTATTTAACATGCATTTTAATTAAATTAATAAAAGTATGAAACATCTTAACAAACTTTTTGCTGGAGTTTTATTATTAGCAGGTTTAGCTACTAATGCTCAAGACAGCACAAACCCATGGGCGGTATCATTTGGTGTTAATGCAGT
Source organism: uncultured Flavobacterium sp. (assembly GCF_937876455.1). Lineage (GTDB taxonomy): Bacteria > Bacteroidota > Bacteroidia > Flavobacteriales > Flavobacteriaceae > Flavobacterium. Next base: position 15,022 of record NZ_CALFIG010000344.1, on the reverse strand, counting down.
TGACACTAAAGTTAGCGCTTCAGACCCTCTTAAACAACAATTTTCAGAATTCTTTAATGTTAAAGACAATTGGAACATCGTTCCTTCTGTATCTTACTTTTCAGTTTCTAAGTATTCTGGAGACGGATTTACTTTTGGTTTAACAGGATCTTTTAACAAAATTACTAGATGGGTAAACAAAGTACCAAATACTGGAAACTCTTTTGAAGTGGTTAATCCAGGGAACTTAAATTACTATGCTATTGATGGAACTATTAGTTATAGTTTTATGAATATGTTAAAATCTAAATTAATAGAACCATCTGCTCACATTGGTGGAGGGTATACATTTTTAGGTGATGCTTCTGCAGGAACTTTAAATGGAGGTTTAGGTTTAACTTTTTGGTTCGCTAAAAACGTAGGGTTATCATTCTCTTCAACTTATAAATATTCATTTGATGATACAAGAGTTGCAAAAGCAGATGTTCCTACTCACGTATTTCACCAAGCAGGTATTAAATTCAAATTTGGCGCTAAAGACACTGATAATGATGGTGTTATTGACAAAGAAGATTCTTGTCCAACAGTTGCTGGTTTAGAGGCTTTCAAAGGTTGCCCTGATTCAGATTTAGACGGTATCCAAGATTCAGAAGACACTTGTCCTACTGAAGCTGGAACTCCAGAAATGAATGGTTGTCCTGATAGAGATGGTGATGGTGTTGCTGATGGTAGCGATGCTTGTCCAGATGATGCTGGTATCAAAGTTTTAGGAGGATGTCCTGATACAGATGGTGATGGTGTTGCTGATAAAAATGACAAATGTCCTTCAGTTAAAGGAGATAAAGCTAATGGTGGTTGTCCATGGCCAGATACAGATGGTGACAAAGTTTTAGATAAAGACGATAAATGTCCAACTGTTGCTGGAACTGTTGCTAACAATGGTTGTCCTGAAGTATCTGAAGATACAATGAAAAAATTAAATGATTATGCTAAAACTATCTTATTTGATAGCGGTAAAGCATCATTCCAAAAACAAACATTAACTGTATTACAAGCTATGGTGGCTATCTTAAAAGAATATCCATCTGCTAAGTTTGCTTTAGAAGGGCATACAGATTCTGATGGTAAAGACGCAATGAACTTACAATTATCTAAAGATAGAGCTGCCGCAGTTAAATCTTTCTTAATTGAAAATGGTATCGCAGCGGATAGATTATCATCTGAAGGATTTGGAGAAGCTAAACCAGTTGCTTCTAATAAAACTAAAGCGGGTAAAGCACAAAACAGACGTGTAGAAGTAAAATTAGTAAAATAATTTTATAACAAATAAATTTTAAAACGCCCCGGATTTTCGGGGCGTTTTTTTATATTTATACCATGAATAAAACATTTCTTGGTACAATAGCAGCTCAACTTGTAACTCTACCTTTAGAAGAGTTACAAAATAGTATTGTAGTTTTGCCCAACAAAAGAGCTAAACTTTTTTTATTAGAAGAATTAAAAAAGCATACAAACGCTACTTTCTTTGCTCCACAAATAATAAGTATAGAAAACTTAATTGAGTCGATAGCAGGTTTAAGAACGATAGATGCTATTGAGTTATTATTTGAATTTTATTATGTATATTTAGATTTAGCAGAAAAGACTTCAGCCCAAGATTTTGAATCATTTTCAAATTGGGCTAAAACACTTCTTCAAGACTTTAATGAAATTGATCGGTATTTGTTAGATCCAAATGATTTGTTTGAGTATTTATATGAAATAGAACGAATAAAACATTGGACTCCAAATTTAGAAAAACAGACAACGTTAATTGAAAACCAATTGATTTTTTGGAAAAAATTACCAGATTATTACCAAGCATTGCAATCGCATTTAGAAGAAAAAAATCTTGGTTATTCAGGTTTAATTTATAAAAAAGCGGTTCAAAATTGTACCACTTTTATAGCCAATATAGAAACGGAAAAATATATTTTTGCGGGCTTTAATGCACTAAATAAAGCAGAAGAAATACTTGTTCAAAAACTTATAGAATCAAATCACGCTACAATTTATTGGGATATTGACAAAACGTTTCTTGAAGATGATTTTCATGATGCAGGTTATTTCATTAGAAAAATTCAAAAGACATGGCAGGTTTATTCAAAAAAACCTTTTAATTGGATTGTAGATGAATTTTCAAAAGAAAAAAATATTGAAATAATTGGCACGCCAAAATCTATTGGCCAAGCAAAAATTGTAGGTTCTATTGTTGAAAATCTTCTCAAAAAGTCACCTAATTTAGACCAAACAGCTATCGTATTGGGTGAAGAAAAATTAGTTATCCCAATACTGCATGCCCTTCCAAAAGAAGTTGCAAATTTAAACATCACTATGGGGTATTCTAGTAAAAATAACCCTGTTCAAATTTTAATTCACAAATTATTTAAGTTGCATTGTAACGCACAAGCGCGTAATGCAAAGCAAAGTGTTTTTTATTACAAGGAATTGTTAGAAATACTCAACAATCCATTACTAACACCTATAATTAATGGAACTAAAATTATTCAAGCTATACATGCTTCAAACAGTACTTTCATAACAGCAACTAAATTAGAGGATTGGTTTAAACGCATTAATGGAGATGCTCAACAAGATATTTTTCAACTTCTTTTTTTGAATTGGACAAATTCAACGGGAGAAATTTTAGCTAAGTTACAGCAATTGTTACTTCGTTTAAAAGAAAGTTTGTCTTCTGCAAACGAACAAGATAAAATAACGAGAACATTTGTTTTTTCGGTATATACAATCATTCAAAAGATAACTAATTATTATCAAAAATACCAACGAATAGAATCTTTAGAAGCACTTTTTTCCTTGTACAAACAAGTTATTGATCAAGCCGAAGTTTCTTTTGAAGGAGAACCATTAATAGGCTTGCAACTCATGGGAATTCTAGAAAGCAGAACGCTAGACTTTGAAAACGTAATAATAACATCATTAAATGAAGGGAAATTACCAGCAGGTAAAACAACACAATCATTTATTCCGTATGATGTGAAAATTGAAAAAGGCTTACCAACTTACAAAGAAAAAGATGCTATTTTTACGTACCATTTTTATAGATTATTACAACGGGCAAAAAATATTTATTTGCTTTACAACACCTATTCTGAAGGTTTAGACGCTGGAGAAAAGAGTAGATTTTTGACTCAGTTAGAAATTGAAAAACAACCGCTGCATCATTTAAAAACAACCTATTATAATGCGTATTTGCCAGATAAGGTAAGTGCGCCTATGGAAATTATTAAAACGAATGCTATTCTTGAAAGGCTAAAAGAAATTGCTACAGATAAAGGTTTTTCTCCTTCTTCATTAACAAATTATCTTCGAAACCCTATTCAGTTTTATTACCAACGAATATTAGGTATTAAAGAAGCAGATGAGGTTGAAGAGAGCATAGCTGTAAATACATTAGGAACAATTATTCATGAAGTTTTAGAAAAAATGTACCACCCTTTTGAAGGAACAAATAATCAAATTCATACTTCAGACATTGATATAATGATTCAGAATATTGAACCCATAACGTTAGAAAAATTTAGCGAAGTTTATAAAGAAGGAGATATAAAAAAAGGAAAAAATTTGATAGCTTTTGAAGTTGCGAAACGGAATGTGTATAATTTTTTACAACAAGAAAAACGCCATATTGAAAACGGTGATGAGTTATTTATTTTGTCTTTAGAAAAGCCACATGAAACAATAATTGAACACCCAAGTTTGCCATTTCCCGTAAAAATTGCCGGGAAAGTAGATAGAATAGAATTAAGAAATAAGACTGTTAGAATTATTGACTACAAAACAGGAAAGGTTACTGCCAATTCATTAAAAATTAACACTTTTGAAGGATTGACATTAGATTTAGCACATGATAAAATTATTCAATTATTGTGTTATGCTTTAATGTATTCAAACAATCCATTAGTAGAAGGAAGTTTGTTAGAAGTTGGCATTATTTCTTTTAAAAATATGAAAGCTGGATTTATGCCTTTTGGTTTTGGCAAAGGAAGAGGCGTTGTTGCTGAAACTCAAATTTCAAATGAAATACTACATAATTTTAAAGAAGAGTTAGTGTATTTGATTAATGAAATATTGAATAAAGAGCTGTCTTTCAAAGAAAAATAAATTATAGTTCTTTTAAAAAAGCGAGGACTAATTTTTCAACTTCTTTTTTGTTTTCAATATGACTCATATGTCCATCGTTTAATGTAATTAATTTAACAGCTGTACCTTTAATTTGTTCGATGTTTTCAACATACGCAAGTACAGGGTCTTTTTTTCCAAGCACAAGCGTAATTGGGTAAGGAGCAAAATGCAAAATAACTTCTCTATCTTTTCTTGTTTTCATCCCTTCTTGAGCAGCAATTATGCCTTGTAAAGAAGTTTGTAGTGCTTCGTTTCTTACCCACTCAATTTCGTTAATTAGCTTCTCTCTGTTTTCTTCACTAAACAAATTAGCGATTGACATTCTTACAGCCGCAACATAGTTTTGCTTAACAGCCTTAATGGCACGTGTTCTATTTGCTATACGTTCATCGCTATCCGCTCTTGAGGTGGAATTTAACAACAGCAACCCTTTCATCATTTCGGGGAATAGTTCTGCAAAAGCTAAGGCTACATAGCCCCCCATAGAATGTCCAATGAATACTGATTTTCTTATTTTTAATTCGTGCAGTACAAAATGAACAGCATCGGCCATATCTTCCATGGTATGCATATAACCCAAATTATCGGTTTGTCCATGACCTAATAAATCGATACAAATCACACGATATTTTGTTTCTAGCACAGGCGCCAAATACTTCCACATGGTGCTATTTTCTAGGAAGCCATGTAATAAGACCACTGCCATTCCTTTTCCTTTGTCAGTATAGGCTATTTTCGTGTTTTTGAAGGTTGTGGTTTTCATATATGCAAATGTAAAGGTTAAACGCAAATTCCTAAACCTTGGAACCAATATTTTTTCACGAAGTAAGCAAGAAAAATATTTTTAAACATTTTGTCATTTTGACCTAAAGAGACTCAAGCGAAAGCGAACAGATGAAATAAATTACGATAGATGTTCATGTTATGAGATTCCTCCTGCGTCGGAATGACAAGTTTGAACATAAAAAAACGGCTCACTTTCGTAAACCGTTTTTTATTATTATCTTTTCTCAAATTAAGCATTCATAATTGATTCAATTTCATCTGCCTCAATAGGAATAGTTGCCATTAGATTGAATGGCTCACCTGTTTGTTGAATAACCACATCGTCCTCTAATCGAATGCCAAAACCTTCTTCAGGGATATAAATGCCAGGTTCTACAGTAAATACCATATTTGCTTGCATAGGTTCATGAAGCAATCCATAATCATGTGTGTCCAGTCCTAAATGGTGAGAAGTACCGTGCATAAAATATTTTTTATAAGCAGGCCATTCAGGATTCTCATTTTGCACATCTGCTTTATCAATAAGTCCTAAGCCTAATAATTCTGACGTCATAATTTTGCCTACTTCCACATGGTATTCTTTCCATAAAGTACCCGGAACCAATAGTTTGGTAGCTTCATTTTTAACGTTTAATACTGCGTTGTACACGGCACGTTGTCTGTCTGTGTATTTACCAGAAACAGGAATTGTTCGAGTTAAATCACTTGAGTAGTTTGCGTATTCGGCGCCTACGTCTAGTAAAAGCAAATCGCCAGCTTTACATTCTTGATTGTTTTCAATATAATGTAATACATTCGCATTATTTCCAGAAGCAATAATAGGCGTATAAGCAAAACCTTTAGAACGATTTCTAATGAATTCATGAGCAAATTCTGCTTCTATTTCATATTCTGTAACCCCTGGTTTTACAAATTGTAAAATACGTCGTATTCCTTTTTCTGTAATAGTACAAGCCTGTTGAATTAAATCTAATTCAATTTGGTCTTTTACCGAGCGAAGACGTTGCAAAATAGGATTCGATTTTTCTACTTTATGTGCAGGATATTCTGCCTTCCACCATTTAATAAATCGGTCTTCACGAGTTTCGGTTTCCACTGATGAACGATAATGCTCGTTCGTATTGATGTACATCGTATCAGCATACATCATTACTTCTTTAAGAATTTTTTTGAAATCTTGTAACCAATACACCGATTTAATGCCTGCTACTTCAAAAGCTCTTTCTTTCGTTAGTTTTTCACCTTCCCAAACAGCAATATGCTCATTAGTTTCTCTTAAAAATAAGATTTCTTTTAAATGTTCATACGGCGCATTAGGGAACAATAATAAGATACTTTCTTCTTGATCTACACCGCTCAAATAAAAAATATCACGATGTTGTGCAAAAGGTAGAGTGCTATCAGCAGATACAGGATAGACGTCGTTCGAATTAAAAATTGCCACGCCATTAGGCTTCATTTGAGCCATAAAGTTTTTACGATTTTTAATAAAAAGTTCTCGATTAATTGGTAAATATTTCATTAAAACAAGTGTTATTAAATACAGACTTCAAAAATAATAACTTTCAAACGAAAAGTTGTCAAATTATTCTTTTAATTTTGAAGAAATCAAATACTATAAAATGAAAAAGCTATTTGTTCTATTCTTTATTTTAAATTCATTCCTTTCCGTATCACAAGAAAGTAATTTTCAAGCATTGAAATTTCAAAATATTGGCCCAACAATTATGAGTGGCCGAGTGGTTGACGTAGCTGTCAATGCAAATAACCCAACAGAATTTTATGTTGCGTATGCTTCGGGCGGTTTATGGTACACCTCAAATAATGGCACTAGTTTCGAACCTGTTATGGACAGTGCTTCAACGCAAAATATTGGTTGTGTAGCGGTTGATTGGGAATCGGGTTTAATTTTGGTTGGAACAGGTGAAGTGAATTCTTCTCGTTCATCTTATGCGGGAATTGGTGTTTTGAAATCTACAAATAAAGGTAAAACATGGACAAATATTGGTTTAACAGATAGTCATCACATTTCTAAAATTTGGATAAATCCGAAGAATAATAACGAAATTGTTGTGGGCGTTTTAGGTCATCTGTATTCGAAAAATGATGAGCGGGGAGTATTTAAAACTACAGATGGAGGAAAAACATGGAAAAAAACCTTATTTGTTAATGATGAAACAGGAATCATCGATATTAGTTTTGCTCCTAGTAATCCTAAAATAATGTTTGCCGCAGCTTGGGAACGTGAACGAAAAGCGTATAATTTTAAAGGAAATGGAAGTAATTCTGGAATTTATAAAAGTGAAAATTCAGGCACAACATGGACAAAAATTGAAGAAAATTCAGGGTTCCCAAGTAATAAAGGGATTGGAAGAATTGGTTTAACTTCTTTTAGTGAAAATATAACTTATGCCGTTGTTGATAATCAAAACGTAAGACCAAATGCTACAGGTAAAACACCAAAAGATGCTAATGCCGCCTTGTTTGAAGCTGAAGTTATTGGTGCCGAAATTTATAAAACCGTTGATAAAGGAAAAACGTGGACAAAAACCCACGATAAATTTATTAATGATGCTTTTTATTCTTACGGCTATTATTTTGCAGATATTACGGTAGATGAATCGAATGAGAATAGACTTTATATTTCGGCCGTTCCTCTTTTATTTTCTAACGACGGCGGAAAAACCTTCGTATCTTTAAGTAAAAACAACGTTCATTCAGATCATCATATATGCTGGATAAACCCAAAAAATCCTAACCACATAATTAATGGAAATGATGGTGGAATAAATATTACTTACGATAACGGAGAACATTGGATAAAATGTAACAATCAAGCAGTTGGTCAATTTTATGCAGTTAATGTGGACGATAAAGAAAGCTATGAAGTATACGGCGGTTTACAAGACAATGGGGTTTGGGCAGGACCAAATAATTATGTGCACAATGTAGAATGGGTCCAAGACGGAAAGTATCCGTATGAATTTTTAAGCGGAGGAGATGGGATGCAGGTTCAAATTGATACACGAACAAATCAATTGGTATACACAGGCTCTCAATTTGGTAATTACACAAAAATTAATAGAAATACTGGGGAAAGAGAATATATTACCCCTCGAGCAGAAAAGAAAGAGGAGCCTTATCGATTCAACTGGCAAACACCTATTTTGTTATCTTCTCATAATCAGGATGTTGTGTATTTGGGTAGCCAATATGTTTTTCGTTCCATGAATCAAGGCAAAAAATGGCAAAAAATATCACCAGATTTAACCAAGGGGAAAGTAGAAGGAAATGTGCCTTTTGGGACAATTACCTCTTTAGCGGAAAGTACATTTAAATTTGGACAAATTATTGTTGGGACAGATGACGGAAATATTTATATAACTAAAGATAGTGGAGAAAATTGGACAAAAGTATCTTCAAATTTGCCACAAAATTTATGGGTTTCTCGGGTGCGTTTTTCTAATTTCAATAAAAATCGTGTGTATGTAACATTAAACGGATATAGAAACGACGATTTTACTACTTATGTATTTGTTTCTGAAGATTTAGGCCTTACATGGAATTCATTGACGCAAAAATTTAATGAAAATGCAGCCAATGTAATTTTAGAAGATACGGAAAATGAAAATATACTTTACTTGGGAACAGATAACGGTCTTTTTATTTCGATAGATAAGGGAAAAACCTGGCAAGATTTTTCTTCAGAAATACCAAATGTTGCTGTTCATGACTTAGTGATACAAAAAAGAGAAAAAGATTTAATTGTAGCTACTCACGGACGATCTTTATATAAATTGAATCTTTCAAATCTACAGCAAATAGATGAAAACAATAAATTATTTAAAACGGAAGAAATAGTTTTTTCAAAAAACTGGGGAAATAAAAACTATTCTTGGGGTAAAGAAAACACACCAGCCGTTGAAATTTGGTATTATGTAAAAGAATTTACAAATCCTATTTTAACAATAAAAAATAAAGAGGGAATCGTTATTTTTACCCATCAAGGCAAAGCTGAAAAAGGAATGGTTAAATTAGATTATGATTTAAGTATTGATGAAAAAATCAAATTAATGATTGAAAAGAAGGACACTAAAATTAAAATCAACCAAGCAGATAATAAAAAATATTATTTACCAATTGGAAAATATACAATTGAACTTGAAGCTAATGGAAAAAAAGAATCCCAAATCTTAGTAATAAAAGAAAAAAATTAACTTTTGTTTGAAATTTTTATCAAATTAGTTCTTAAACTATTGATATTCAACAAAAGTTAAACTCATTTAAAATCATTATAAATTATATCTAAAAGGTTGTAAGTTCTACTTATAACCTTTATTTTTGCTTGGTTTTATATATTTCAAATTAACAACAACTATAATTATGGCAAAATCGGCATTTTTAAAGTCATCTATCGCAAAAAAATATTGGATGGCACTAACAGGATTGTTCTTGTGCTTGTTTTTGGTAGGACACTTATTAGGTAACCTGCAATTACTAGCAGGTAGAAGTACAGAAGCTGCATTGCAATTTAATAAGTACGCTTTATTCATGACCTCAAACCCGGCAGTAAAAGTACTTTCCTATCTAACGTATATTTCAATTCTTTTTCATGCAATTGATGGAATCTTATTAACAATTCAAAACAAAAAAGCTAGACCAGTAGCTTATGCTAAAAAGGATGATGCTGCTAGCAGTAATTTTTCTTCTCGAAACATGGCTGTGTTAGGAACATTAATCTTGGTTTTCTTAGCTACACATATGGTTAACTTCTGGGCAAAAATGCATTTTGATAAAAAAATGCCGTTACAAATGATTTCAGCAGAAAACATGGGGCAAAAAGTTAATTTTATTGTTTCAACAAATAATGGATTGGCTGGTAACGATGCTTTTTTAGGTAAATTTATTCCAGAATCTGCTATTGATGGTAAATATTATTTTATTGAAGGAAATGTAGTTTATTTACAAAGAGAGTTTAAAGACGTTAATGATGGTAATAAACTTAAAAAAGAAAAAATTAAGATTGCAGAAGGGTACAAAGATTTACATAAAATTACGGTTGACTTCTTTAAAAGTAAAGGAAAACTGTTTAATGTTATCCCAAATGAAGGATTAGTATTTACTATTTTTTATGTATTTGCTATGCTTGTTTTAGGTTTCCATTTATGGCATGGTTTTCAAAGTGCCTTCCAGTCATTAGGCGTAAATAACAAGTTTACACCCGCTATTAAATTATTTGGAAAAGCGTTTTCGGTTTTAGTACCTTTACTATTCGCTGTTATTCCAGTTTATATTCACTTTATACTAAAATAAAAACATATGGCATTAGATTCTAAAATACCTCAAGGTCATATTTCTCAAAAATGGACAGACCATAAAGACCATCTTAAATTGGTTGCGCCAAATAATAGACCAAAAATTGACGTTATCGTTGTAGGTACAGGTTTAGCTGGTGCTTCAGCAGCCGCATCTCTTGGAGAGATGGGGTACAACGTAAAAGCATTTTGTTTTCAAGATTCTCCTCGTAGAGCCCATTCAATTGCTGCTCAAGGAGGAATCAATGCAGCAAAAAATTATCAAAACGACGGAGATAGTATCTACAGATTATTCTATGACACCATTAAAGGAGGAGATTATCGTGCTCGTGAAGCAAACGTTCACCGTTTAGCAGAAGTTTCAGGTAATATTATAGATCAATGTGTAGCTCAAGGTGTTCCTTTTGCTCGTGAATATGGTGGTTTATTAGACAATCGTTCATTTGGTGGAACACAAGTGCAACGTACATTTTATGCTGCAGGTCAAACAGGTCAGCAATTATTATTAGGTGCTTATTCTGCTTTATCAAGACAAATTGGGCTTGGACGTGTAAAAATGTACAACCGCCACGAAATGTTAGATATTGTTAAAGTTGATGGAAAAGCACGTGGTATTATTGCACGTAATTTAATTACAGGCGAACTTGAAAGACATTCGGCTCATGCTGTAATCATTGCAAGTGGAGGGTATGGAAATGTATATTTCTTATCTACTAATGCAATGGGAAGTAATGTTACCGCAGCTTGGAAAGTACACAAGCAAGGCGCTTATTTTGCAAATCCTTGTTTTGTTCAAATACATCCAACGTGTATTCCTGTTCATGGAACAAACCAATCTAAGTTAACATTGATGTCAGAGTCATTGCGTAACTCAGGTCGTATTTGGGTGCCAAAAAATATTGAAGACGCAGAAGCAATTAGAGCAGGTAAATTAAAACCAACCCAAATTGCTGAAGAAGATAGAGATTATTTCTTAGAGAGACGTTATCCTGCTTTTGGTAATTTAGTCCCAAGAGACGTAGCTTCGCGTGCAGCAAAAGAGCGTTGTGATGCGGGATATGGAATTGAAGCTAATGATACAAATGAAGGCGTATATTTAGATTTTTCTACTGAAATTAAAAATAAAGGAAAACAAGCAGCTTATGCCCAAGGAAATCACAATCCATCTGAAGCAGAAGTAATCGCTTTAGGTAAAAAATGGGTAGAAGAAAAATATGGAAACTTATTCCAAATGTATGAAAAAATTACAGCGGAAAACCCATATGAAACGCCAATGAAAATATATCCAGCAGTACATTATACTATGGGAGGTGTTTGGGTTGATTATAACTTAATGTCAACCATTCCAGGTTGCTTTGTGGCAGGAGAAGCAAACTTTTCTGATCACGGAGCAAATAGATTAGGTGCTTCTGCATTAATGCAAGGCTTAGCAGACGGTTATTTTGTATTACCATATACCGTTTCGAATTATTTAGCAGACGAAATTAGAACAGGAAAAATTTCTACTGATTTACCAGAATTTGTGGACGCAGAAAATAATGTTCGTCAAACTATTGATAGATTCCTTAATAATAACGGAACAAAATCTGTTGATTATTTCCACAAAAAATTAGGTTTAATTATGTGGAATAAAGTTGGTATGGCAAGAAATGAACAAGGCTTGAATGAAGCAATAAATGAAATTGGAGCATTAAGAGAAGCATTTTACAGTGATGTGTATGTACCAGGTTCAGCAAACGAATTAAATCCAGAATTAGAAAAAGCACTTCGTGTAGCAGATTTTCTAGAACTTGGTCAATTAATGGCAAAAGATGCTTTATTACGAAAAGAATCTTGTGGAGGTCATTTCCGTGAAGAATATCAGGATGCAGAAGGAGAAACATTACGCGATGATGAAAACTTCTCATATGTGGCGGCATGGGAGTACAAGGGAAGTGATGCAAGTAATTCAGAACTTCACAAAGAAGAATTGAAATACGAGTTCATTAAAATAGCTGCAAGAAATTATAAATAGTCATTAGTAAGTAGTGAATAGTAAGTAGTACATTTTGCAAAACGAATCACTTATCACTTAAAAAAACAAAAGTTATGGCATCTAAAAATATTAATATTAAATTAAAAGTTTGGCGTCAAAAAAGCGGACAGACTAAAGGAAAATTAGAAGATTATACCTTAAATAATGTTTCTACAGATAGTTCTTTTTTGGAAATGATGGATCAATTGAACGAACAATTGATTAATGAAAAGAAAGAACCAATTGCATTTGATCATGATTGTCGTGAAGGAATTTGCGGAATGTGTTCTATGTTTATTAATGGTAGAGCTCATGGTCCGGATTCTGCAGTTACAACTTGTCAATTACACATGCGTTCATTTAAAGATGGAGATACAATTTATGTAGAGCCGTTTAGAAGTAAAGCATTCCCTGTAATTAAGGATTTAGTAGTTGACAGATCAGCTTTTGATAGAATTCAACAAGCAGGTGGATTTGTATCTGTGAATACTTCTGGAAATACTATCGATGCAAATGCAACACCAATTCCTAAAGCAGATGCAGATAAAGCTTTTGAAGCAGCAGCATGTATTGGATGTGGTGCGTGTGTAGCAACTTGTAAAAACGGTTCAGCCATGTTGTTTGTTGGGGCAAAAGTTTCTCAGTATGCATTATTGCCTCAAGGAAAAGTTGAAGCAACAAACCGTGTATTAAACATGGTACGTCAAATGGACGAAGAAGGTTTTGGAAATTGTACCAATACAGGAGCTTGTGAAATTGAATGTCCAAAGGGGATTTCTCTTGAAAATATTGCTCGTATGAATAGAGAATATTTAAAAGCAAGTTTAAAATAATTAGATACAATGTTTGTATAAAAACGCATTCAATTGAATGCGTTTTTTGTTTCATATTGTTAACTTGTGAACAAGCATTTTTTTAGTATTTTAATTATAAATTTATTGGAAGCTTATGAAAATTGCATTACTACAGTCTGAATTGGTTTGGGAAAATGTCCAAGCAAACCTAGTACATTTTTCAAAACAAATTCAAGCAATTACAGAACATGTAGAATTGATTGTATTGCCTGAAATGTTCACTACAGGGTTCACAATGAATCCAGCGAATTGTTCTGAAACAATGGAAGGTGAAGTCATGCAATGGATGAAAAAAATTGCTCAAGAACGACAAGTAGCAATAACCGGAAGTTTAATAATTAAGGAACAAGACACTTATTTTAATCGACTCATTTTTGTTTATCCCAATGGAGAGTATAAGTTTTATAATAAACGACACTTATTTGCGCTTACAGGAGAAGATAAAGTATATGGAAAAGGAAATGAAAAATAAGTATTGATTATTTAGGGTGGAAAATATGCCCTTTAATCTGTTATGATTTACGATTTCCTGTTTTTTCTAGAAACATAGAAAATTACGATTTGTTACTTTACGTAGCGAATTGGCCAGCGACCAGAATTCAAGCATGGGACATACTATTAAAGGCAAGAGCAGTTGAAAATCTTTCTTATGTTGTTGGCGTAAATAGAGTAGGAGAAGATCAAAATAATTTATTTTATCCAGGACATTCTCAGGTTATTGATCCATTAGGAAATTACCTTATTGAGCCTTATGAAAAAGAGAGGTGCAAAATGGTCAATTTAGACAAAGAAAAACTTCAAGAAATTCGTTTCAAGCTAAATTTTCTGGATGACAAAGATAAATTTACACTTAATTTGTGACAGATTAATTAGTTAATTCAAATTCTTGGTCAACATCCCAATTAGCCCTTACGTCAATTTTTCCAGGCATATAAAAGAGTGGTTCAGGTTGTCTTTTTTCTAATAAATTTCCTGTATCCCATTCTTTATTCTTGTTTTCATCATAATAAATCCTAACAGTATAGAGACTTGGTTTTATGGCCTCAAAGAACACAGAGGTTTCCTTTTCACAATAGGCTGTGCCTACAACGGTTTTGTCGTCTGCTAATAGTTCTACAACAAACGGAAATTTTTTACAATTCTTTAAACGAAGATTTAAATTGCCATAATCACTTAATTGCCCCGAAGCAAAAGTAAATTTTAAGGAATCATTTTTAGTATCATAAATATCTTCAAAAGCGTTAGGATAAATTTTTAATGTATAATTTTCGTTTTCTTCTTTATCAAAAACTAATTCTACTTCCTGATTATAGACGTTAATTTTAGTGGAAAAAGAAACTTTACTAGAATCTTTTCGAATTAAATGAATAAGCGATTCGTTAATTTTTTTTAGGGGTGTAGATGTTTTTAATTTTGGCAAGTCTTTATAGGTATTATGTGTTGCGTCCTTTAATGTAATTAATAAAGAATCAGCTTCTTTTAAGTTGTTAATTTTTACATTATAAGTTTTGCTATATGACTCTCTTTCTACCAAAACAGCAATCGAATCTTTTATGTTTTTTGGGATAAATAGCTGAAGGGTGTCTTTATTTTCTCCAGGATGTCGAGTATGTAGTAAAGGTTCCACAACACCATTTTTCTTATAAGATATTTTTAGGTTTTTAGGATCTCCTTCAAAGCCTAAAAATAATTTATTATTTGATTCTTGTGTAGGTTTAAATGTTTTTAATGACTGTTTTTCTTTAAACAATTTTAGCGTATATTGTTCTTTACTAGGCAGTTTGATAGGTTCTTTTAAAAAAGCAATTTTTTCTGATTTAGCTTGAAACTTAAAATCGTTGTTTTTGTCTTTTAGCGCTGCAATATAATAGGTTCCTTCTTTTATATTT
>NZ_CALFIG010000343.1 GCF_937876455.1 uncultured Flavobacterium sp. | reverse complement strand
TTCTGGGTTTGTTATAATCGCTGCGTTCGCAGATGGTAATTTTATAGCCCGATTTGCAAGTGAGGTTTCATCTAGTGCAATTGTCGCTAAAGCTGGTTCAGTTTGTTACTATCAACAATTAAACTAATGAAAGCGTATCAAGATAAATCAACGGGTAAATGGAAATGGGGAACTAGAGGTGCTGCTATTTACGATACTAAAGAAATCGCAGAACGTGCTGGGCTTGACATTTTAACACGCAAATTAAGAGAAATAAAAGATAGACTGAATAGCACTTTAATTAATCATGGCCGTATTTAAAAAAACATTTAAGTACATAACCACTTATGGTAACCAAGTTGAAACGGAAATAGAAACCCGTTTATTTAACTTGGGGAAAGTAGCTAGTGGGACTCTTTATGACTCGATAGGATATAAAATAATCGAGACAGAAAATGGTTATAGGTTACAATTCACAATGGCTGATTATGGCAAGTACGTTGATAAAGGAGCTAAACCAAGTAAATATGCAGATAGCGAAGGCGGAGGAACTGGTAAAAGTAAATTCATAACTTCTTTAATGAAGTGGTGCGACATTAAAGGATTACCAAGAGGCTTGGCGTTTCCGATACGCAGAAAGATTTGGAAATTTGGACAGTCGCCAACAAACTTTTTTACTATACCAACGACCAGAAGACAGAAACAATTTAGAGAAGGTGTAAAGAAAAATATGGCATTGGATGCAGAAGATTATTTGGCAAGTGAATATAAAAAAGCAAAACGCAAGTAATGGCAATAACATTAATATCAAATAACGGAACGTTTAGACCAGTTTTTAATCCAATTCAATGGGTTGTTAGTAGCACTAATATTAGTCGCTGTGAGTTTATTTATTTGTGTGATGTTTATATTAACGGGGATTTTATAACTAGATTAAAAGCAGAGGCTGGAATAAATAATTACGGGTACTTTAGAGTAGAGCGTGTTTTACAAGACTATTTATCTAAGGACTTTAAACATAATTTGGTTGGTTTTTCAGATAATGATAACTCGGCTTGTGAATATTATTTAGAGTTTAGAGAGCAATATAATACTAACTATGCTACTACGTGTGTTGGTAGTGATACTATTTCGGGCGTTGAATATACAAGCGCAACTTGTGTGGCGTGGAATGGTGGGTTACAGTATAAAGAGTATTTAGACTTCGTGCAAAATAATTACGTTTTAAATTCTGCCGCAACAAAGTTTTTAAACTTCACGCCGAATAGGACTAGAATAAAATTAGACGATTATTTTGTGGCCACTTTTTTACAGAAGTATGCAACTACTGCGGCTGACACGCTGCAAATAAAGACTTACAATTCTGCATTTACACTACTTAACACCTATTCAATAGATAATGATTCATCACCAAACGCATCTTGGTATAGTGTGTCTGTCGGAGTTGGTGTGGCTAATTTAAATGATTACTCAGGGGCTCTTTCCCCATCCGTAACGTGGATAGATTCAAGTGTTTCGTTTTATACAGTTCAATTATTAGATTCTACTACGGCGGCTATTAGTGAGGCTATTGTATTTGAAATTGATAATAGATGTACAAAGTTTAATAGTTACAGGCTTTGGTGGATGAATAGAAAAGGTGCTTATAACTCTTATAATTTTGATTTATTGTCAACTAGGCGTGTAGACGCAGCACAAAACACTTATGATAAATTATTAGCGGTGGATTACACGGAGGGGGATAGGGGCGAAACCGTTATCTCTGTTGACGCAAGAGAAACATATTTATTTCAGACAGACAGGGTTCGTAAAGATGAAGTTAAATTTTTAGAGGATTTATATACAAGCCCAGATATTTATGTGGTAGATTCTAATTTAATAAACACAAACATAGCTATTACTGGTGCTGTTTATAACGCTGGTACCGTTTCATTTGTTCTTACTTATTCTGGTTCAATCGCAATAGGCACTAAATTCACTTATGTAGTAGATGATGGTTCATCTATTGGGATGGCTAATGCTGGCGGTGGGGTGATTACTGGGTATGATTCAATTACTGGTTACTATGAAACTAATGTACCGTGTACAATTAACGCTGGTGGTCTTATTAATGGTTTTATGGTTGCTCAAATAGCGGAAACTAAAATAGTTCCTATGGTACGAGTAACGAGTTCTTTTGAAGATAACTCCTTACCAAGGGCTGTTAATAACGGTATATTTTATTCTATCGAATTAAGGCCTTCGTTTAAAATTAATACTCAATCATTTTAATGACTCAATTAGTTTTATATTCTCAACAGTTAGTTAGAAATAATAAATTCACACTACTTAGTAGTTATGAGTGGGAATATACTGGGGCTTGGACTAAAGAGGCTGGCAGAATAACAAAAACGGCTGGTGTTGGTACTTTAACACAATCTTCTGTATTTACTTTAGGGGTTACTTATGAATTAAAATATACAATTAGTGGAAGTATTGGTAGTGGTAATGTTACTGTTAGTGACGGTGTTAATACAATACATAATGGCTCTACAAACGGAACTTATACAATTGAGTTCACAGCCGACGGAACGGATTTAATATTTACAACCAACTCAACGTTTAATGCGTCTATTTCAAATGTTAATGTAGCGGCATTGCCAACGGTTTTTAAGCTGGATATTGATAGTCAGATACCGTTTAAATTCAGTATAGAAGATATATTTGAGGTTGGGAAAAGAAAAGCACCAAGAACGGGAAGTTTTATAATCAAAGGAACTAGCGAAGTTAATAGGGCTTTTAGGCATATTTATTTAATTAATGCTAATAGTGTATTTAATCCGAATATTAAATCTAAATGCACATTAATTTCACAGGGTATTGAGTGGTTTAGTGGAACTTTATGCTTAGATGAGATTGTTGAAAAATTAGACAGTAATAAGGGCGTTACTGATATAGAATATAATGTATCAATAGTTGAGAGCGTTACTGATATTTATTCTGTTTTAGGTGAAAAGACGGTAAGGGATTTAGATTTCTCAGAGTACGACCATGCTTTTCAAATGGACTCAGCCACTCGCTCATGGTTTGGAGATGTTGATTTAGACGGCGTGGCAACTGATAACACAATTATAAATAATACCTTTACAGTTACAGCAAAGGCCGCAGTAGTTGCCGGTGGATTAAATAGAATCCAATTCACATTTAGTACTAACCATAATTTCACGGTAGGGCAAGAGGTTTATGTAACGCCAAATATTTCAGAGTGCGATTCAAGTGGCGGGGCTAATTATTTATTTCATCAGGTTGTTTATTCGATACCAGCGGCAAATAGTATTATATTAGAATGTTCTGAACCGTGTGCGCCATATAGTGGTGCTTTGCCATTAAATGTTACGTCTGTTTCAGATAAGATGTTTGCGGGTTTTGGTTATTATTATCCATGTGTTGATAATGGTACTTACACTAAAACCGCATATCCATCTCCTGTTGGTAGTGGTTTACTTGAGTCTGGGCAAACGTATATTATAAGTTACTGGGACGGCTCAGACGACTTCACAAACATAGGTGCTGCTACAAATGCGACTGGTGAAGTTTTTTTAGCGACAGGAACAACACCAAATGTTTGGATTAGTTCTATTGTGAACAAGCTAAGAGACACAACATTAACAATAGGTACAGATAAATTAAATTCAAAATACGGCAACTTACTTAATGATATAAGCCTAACTGATTCAACGTTTGAAATTTATGACTTTGTGCCATATTTGTTTATAAGAGAAATTTTAATAAAATCTTTTCAATTAGCAGATGTGGAGTATGATTGTGAGTTGTTTGATTCTAAGGTTTTCAGAAGCTTAATAACACCAATGAACGACCCTTATACTTTAGTAGAGGGGGCAACACTACAAATGAACAATTGGACGCCGCCGATGAAGCTAAAGGATATTTTAAACTCTATACTTAATATGTTTAATTTATCAATGACTCAAAAGGGTAAGGTTATTACTTTTATAAATAGGGGTGAGTACTTTGATAATATAGCGGTTGATTGGAGTTCAAAAGTGGATATTAGTGAGCCGTTGAAGCTGACAATGTTAAATAAAGATGGCTCTAAGATTTATCATTTTAAACATTCGGACTCAAAAGATTATATTAACACTCAATTCTCGTCTGATTACGGCGGTATTAATAACTCTAATGGACTTATAAATATAAAGGATAGAAACTACGGCGATTATATTATAGACTTAATTACAGACTATAAAAGTGAAACAAAAGAGGTTCTAACAATGTTTGAGCCGTCTATTTTGGCTGGAGGTGGTAATGAAGTTTTTACCGGTATTCAAGGGCTGTCCTGTGCTATTATGCCAATGGTTTTTGAGGCGGATAAGGCAAGGGATAATTTAAAAAGAAACTACTCGTCTAAAATATTAATAGCAAGCCCTAGATGGGTTTCTCGTGGAAATTCAGCGGCATCACAATTGGATTTTGTTAGTGCTGTAACGCCGTCTATTTGCGTTAAAAATTCATGGTATTACGGTTATGCCTCACACTTTGATAACCCATTTCAAGTAACACCAACGCATGATTTAAATTTTTATTCCCCACTAGGAATTTATTTTAACGAATATGTTAGCTGTTCTAACTTTTTCAATAATACAACAGACTTAAATGATTCTGATTGGGCTAATAATTCTTTGTACTTAAAATACTGGTCTAGGTATATCGAACAAATAACAAGCACTAATTCAAAAAAGGTTAGCGGTAAGTTTAAACTATCTTTAATAGACGTTTATTCATTAGACTTTTCAAAACCAGTAATAGTTGGCGATTTAAAACTAAAACTAATATCAGTTGACGATTGGCATTTAGATAGTGATGGCTTATGTAATGTTGAATTTTTAATAACTAGATAATGAAAATAACACTCCCAGACGGATGGCACGAGGTAAAAATTTCACAGTTTCAAGAAATTGCAGAATTACCAGAAGATGCGTACAGAGACAATACCGTTTTAGAAATATTAGCCGACACAGAAGGTCTTGAAAATATATCGGTAGATAGTCGGATTAAGTGTATTAATCAAATATCATGGGTTTTTAATCCACCTAGTGAGAATGAGTATAAACGAGTTATTAGTATTGATGGGGTTGATTTCTTTTTACGTAATTACAGAGATTTGAAGATTGGAGAAAGAATTGATTTAAAAGAATATACAAAGAATGGAATAAAAAACCTACATAAGATTGCGGCCATACTTTACAAACCAGAAAAAGAGGTTAAAAACGCCGAGTTGTTATTTCAGGAAAAAGTAAACGTTCAGGATGTTTACGGCAGTCTAGTTTTTTTTTGGAATATTGCGAACAGGAGTACAAAGATTATGCAGACATATTTGATGGAGGAGATGAGCCAGAAGATGAAACAGAAGAAGAAAAAGCAGAGCGATTAAAAGAAGATGAAAAACACAAGGCTAATAGCTGGAATTTATTTATTTATACTTTAATTCAAGGGGATTTTAGTAAACTGGAATCAATATTAAACTCTAATTACAGAATGGCACTTTGGTTTAAATCAGTAGAAAGGGGTAATAAAAAAATAAGAGAGTATTATGACTACGGTAGATATAACATTAGGGACTATTCCCAACAAAAGTAACAACCTAGATAACTTAACCATTCTAAAACAAACACAGTTGTATTGTTTTGGATTAGGCCAATTGTCTGACTTTATAAATGTGTCTAGTTCTGATAAAATTATTGACATTGCTACGGATGAAGTTTCTAAAAGGATGAATAGTGATATTGATACTTTAATTCGTGAGGCAAGAATAGAATTGATTAAAGCTAAAGCATTAGTAAAAAAGAAGTACCCGATTAGGAATAGATTTGAAATAATAAAGCTATTTTTTAAAAATCCAAAGTTATTTATTTACGCATACAATAGACGAAATGGCAACTGAGATACAATTAGACACCGCAATAAATACAGCAAATTCAGCTAAGAGTTTGCGTGAACTTAGTAAGAGTTTAAAAGAGTTAGTTGCTTTACAGGGTCAAGTTGGAGAGGGTACGGCTGGATTTAAAAAGTTACAGGAAGCTATTAATAGTACAGAGGGTCGTGTTGGGGATTTACAAGACTCATTTAGTACTTTAAGGGGTTCTGGTATAGAGCGTGTAACTTCGTCTTTGGGTCTATTTAAAGATGGGCTATTAAATGCAGACCCATCTAAGCTATCAATTGCTATGGAGGGGTTGGGTAGCGCGATGAAAGCTATACCTATATTTCTTTTAATTGAGGGTGCTAGGTTATTATTTGAAAACTGGGATAAGTTAACTGCTATTTTTTCTGAGAGCGCAAAAGAAGCTAAGGCTAATGAGGAAGCACTAAGAAAATTAACCATTCAAATAGACTTACAAAACGCAGCTATTGATACTAATATAATCAAACAAGAGCAGCAACTGTTTCTATTAAAACAACAGGGCGCACCACTTAATGAGATTGTAAATAAGTTAAAAGAAATAGATTCCTTAAAGCAAACCAAACTACAAAACGAATTAAAGAAAACCGATAAAGAAATATTTAATACACTTGGTAGATTAAAGGCCGCTCAATTTGATTTTGAAAACAAAAACGTTACAGAGTCATTATTTGGACTTGGCACTAGTCAAGAGGATATAAATAAAATAGAGGATGAATTATCTAAACTGGGCTTAAAAAGAGCCGATATTAGCAATCAAATTTTATCTAATGAAATAAACACAGATAATAAGATATTAGAGGAAAGACAATCCTTTAATAAAAAATTATCGGCGGAGCAAGAGGCCGCATTTAACGATGAATTAAATAGAATTAATGCGGCCAGAAAAAGAAGGGAAGAATTAAGACAAAGAGAATTAGAGGAAGAAAGAAATACCTACGCTGAATTATTAGCAATGCGAAAAGAGGCTGGTCAAAAAGAAGCTGAAACGGAGGATATATTATTTTTAAACTCAATAAATAAGGGTAAAAAAGAATTTGAAATTGAGCAGGCTGAAAGGCAAAAGAGTTTGGATGGTAGATTAGAACAATTAGAAGCCGCAAGGGATAAGGAATTGGCACAAGTTACAGAAAGTAGTGAGGCGGCGTATTTAATCGAAAAGAAATATGCAGAGCTTGCATTTCAAGAGAAGGCTAAACAGTATGCTAAATATTTAGATTATGCAAAGCAGGGGGCGCAATTAGCAAACGATATTAATAAAATATTAGTAGCTGATGAGAATTATGCTTTACAGCAAATGCAATACCAAAAAGATGCTGATTTAGAAAATAATAAAAATAGAACTCAGGAACAAATAGACTTAGAAACCAAAAAAACCAACGATTTAATAGCAAATGAAAATCTAAGTGCGGCGCAAATTGAGCGTATTAAGTTTGATAGCGAAACAAGAATAAACGCAATTCAAGCAAACGCCGCCAATTCAGAGCTTCAAATAAAACAAGAGTTAGATAAACAGTCTTTAGATATAAGAAGAAAACAGTTCGAGAGGGAGAAAAGAATACAATTAATAACAGCTGGAATTAACACCGCTGCCGCTGTTGTGAGCGCATTAGGAACGGTTCAGCCATTCCCAGCAGCATTAGTGGCGGCTGGATTTGCGGCTGCTACTGGTGCTATACAAATAGCTGCTATTGCTAATTCTAAATTTGATGACGGCGGAGCTTCTGCAAGACAATCAATAAAACCAATAAAACCCACAGACACAAGAACCGCCCCATCTTCTGGCAATGTTGGAGGTGGGCAAGAAAACGGAACAACTCAAGGACAATTGTTAGGTAATGGGTTAACAACCAATAATAATGGCACACTAAAGGTTTACGTTTCAGAGCGTGATATAAGAGAGGTGGCAAGTAAAGTAGATGTTTTAGAAAGCCGCTCTACATTCGGTGTTTAATTTTAGTTTTTAGATTGGTCGCAATTTGACAGATTTTGCCGTTATCTATATGAATGGCACAGCTAAATGGTTTACCAGTATATGAAATTAAATTCGATGAGAGTTTAGAATCTCGCAGCGGGATTGATTTCATTTCATTAGTAGACTATCCTGCAATTGAAAGTAATTTTATTGCGCTGTCAACTCAGAAGGTACATTTTAGCGCCAATAAAGAAAAGCAACTATTATACGGGGCTATTCTTATCCCCGACAAACCTATTTACCGTAACGACCCCAATGGAATTGGTGAATACTATGTAGTGTTCAAAGAAGATACTATTGAAAGGTTAGTACGTAAATTCCAAGCCACCCAAAAGACAATCAATATTAATTATCAGCATTTAGAAAACTCACAAGTTGAAAGTGCTGTAATTCAGGAGATTTGGTTAAGCGGGGAAAATGATAAGTCAAAAGATTTAGGTTTTGATAATCCAAAGGGTACTGCTTACGTTGGTGCTTATATCGGTAATGAAAAGTTTTGGAAAGACGAAGTTAAAACCGAGAATGTAAAAGGTTTTTCAATCGAAGGCTTCTTAGACTTAGAGATGAGTAAACTTAAAAAACATATAATGAGCAATCAAAAATTCGCAGAACATAAGCTATCGGATAATCAAGGAGCTGTATTTGTTGACGGTGAAATAGCTGTTGATAATTATGTATTCTCAAATTATCCAAGCGTTACGTTGGTTAATGGAGTTAAACAAGTAACACAATATCCTTGTTGGCAAGAAACATTAGTATTAGAAGATGGTACTATTTTGACATTAAAGGATTCAAAAATTTTAAAAATCGAAACAAAACAAGGCATGAGTAATCAAAAATTTGTTACCGCAAAAACAGAAGCGGGAGTAGAAATTAAAACCGACGCTGAAACAATGGCAGTTGGCGTTGAGGTTTACACACAAGACGGTGATGTAAAAACACCAGTAGCTAATGGTACTTATGTACTTGATAACGGGATGACCATTGAAGTTGTGGATGGCAAAATTGCTTCTATGGAAGAAACAATGACCGAAGAAGAGGTTGCTGTAATTCAAAGAGCAATGAGTGAAGTTGTTGCTGAGTTAAAAGCTGAGATTGCAGATTTAAAAACTCAATTAGCAGCTATTCCAGCGGCTTCAAGCGCAACACAAACACCAGAACCAGTTAAACCAATTAACATTCAAATGTCGGCTAAGAAAAAAGTATATGCCCGTTTGAGTGAGATTAGAGAGAAAAACAAAAACCTTAATTAATAACGAAATAAAACAAAAATAAAATGGTAGGATTGACCGACAATACAACATACACAGGCAAAGACACCGATGGCTTTTTCTCGGTAGCCCTGTTGACTGGCGACACTAAATCAAAAGTTCGCTTAGTACCGAATGCAAAAAGTACAGTAAAGATGGGTTCTTTGAACTTAGGTTCAATTTTACAGGCCGACGCTTGTAGCTTAGAAGGTGTTGGGACATACACTCTAGCTCAAAAGTCTTTAGAGGTTTGTGATATTGCAGTTAAAGTGCCTATTTGCGCTAAAGATTACGAAGCTAACTATTTGTCAGAATCCTTACGTGCTGGTTCTAATGTGGATGAAAATTTCCCAGAGGGATTTGTAGGTTATTTGCTCGAGTTAGTTGCTCAACAAATTTCAACTGAAACAGAAGCTTTATTCTGGCAAGGTGATACCGCAGGAAGTCCAGCTTCTTTGTGTGATGGTTTGTTAAAGAAATTTGTAGCAGATTCAACAGTAATTGATGTTCCTGGCACAACTTTATCAGCTTCAAATATTATTACTGAGATTGGTAAGCTATACGACGCTGTACCCGATACTATTTCAGATAGGGGGAAGGTAGTATTCTTTATCTCTCCGAAAGCGGCCAAGTTCTATCGTCAGGCATTAGTAGCAGCTAACCCAGCGTTAATCGCTTATAACAACGGTGATTTTACCCTGCGTTACATTGACATTGAATTAGTAGTAAGCGCAGGTTTACCAACCAACGACATGGTAGCAGCAGAGCCAATGAACCTATGGTATGGTACTGATTTGGTAACTGACGAGAAAGAAATCAAAATCGTTACAGACCCTCTTAATCCAAAACAATCGTACATTATCACTTCATTCAAATGGGGTGTTAACTACGGTGTTGGTGCAGAAATCGTTTATTACACCTAATAAAAGGGGGATTAATTTCCCCCTTATAAAACTTATTAAGACATGGCAATTTGCAATGAATTAGATGCGGGTATTAGTAAAACCTGCGACAATAACACGGGGGGTATTAAAAAATTGTACTTAGCCGAGTTAGAAAACATCTCTAGTATTACTCACGGTTCACCACTAGATACTATTACAGCTATCTCAATGGTTGCTACTAAAAAATTCTATGAATTTGTGTTTAATAAAAACACTAGCACTTTTACAGAAGTAACAACTGGCGACCAAGCCGTAGGTTCAGAGGTTTGTACTCAAACAATTACCTTAGTGCTTAACAGACGTGAACAGGCTAAACGTGATGTTTTATTGAAGTTAGGCAAGTTTAAAGATTTAGCCGCTATTGTTTTAGATTCTAACGATAAGTATTGGTTGTTAGGAGAAACAGAGGGCGTTAACTTAACCGAGAAAAACTCTGAAAACGGAACTGTTAAGACTGACAGAAATGGTTATACTCTTACATTTGTGGGTGAGGAGCCAGAAGATGCTAGTGAAGTTGATAGTATTATTATCGCTGCTTTACTTTAATTTTCTATAAATATTTTAGTTGAAGGAGAGATATTATTATGTCTCTCCTTTTTTTAAAATGAAGATTCAGAAAAACACAACTAATAATGTAGTTCTAACATTGGCTGAAAAAAGCACTTTGTTAAGTCCTGAATATTTGCTTGAGTTGATTTCTGATGTAACTGGTGAAAAAAAAGTTTTAGCTATTGAAGATATTTCCCAGTACGTAGAAAGCTATAATAAGTTTGAAATTATTGAATCAAACACACAAGATTTACAAAACGGAATCGTATATTTAAGTCCAGTAGGAAAGTGGAAATACAATGTATATGAAATGAACTCAACTTCGCCTAGAAGCTTAGATATTACTCAGGCCGTAGGAATTGTTGAAACTGGAATTTGCATTGTTGAGGGTGAAGAAACAGAAAGAAATGTCTTTGCGGATGAAGACGAAAAAGATAATCCTGTATTTGACGAATGAACATAATTGATAACATACGAAAAGAGTTTGATAGGACATTAAAAGTAGCCACTAACCAAAGTGAAAAACAACAATTTGGGGCGGTTAATTTTGGCGTTACTGCTATGCCTAGAATAGTTGAAAAGAAAAATGCCGACTATGTTAGTTATGGTGAAGATAATTTATACCCTCAGCAAATAGAAGAACTATCTAAACAGTCTGCAATTCACGGGGCGATAATTAAAACCGCAGGCGATATGATTGCTGGGGATGGTTTTTTGATTGATGGCGCAGTAACTATTGAGGAAAGCCAAGCCAAATTATTAGCAAAGCCAGAACAGGCCACTAAGTTTAAATTGTTTTTAGAAAATAAGTTTGATTCAATGCCTTTAGAGGAGGTTAAATCAAATATTTCTTTAGACTTAAAAAAACACGGCGGTTATTATATGGAGGTTGTATGGAATAAAGATTTTACTTCTATTGCCAGAGTGAAATATTTACCATATAAAAATGTTCGTGTCGGCAAATTAGAAGACGGAAAAATAAAAACATTTTACTACTCACGGGATTGGGCTAATTCTAAAAAGGCTGGATATGAACCAGTAAAGATGTTTGCTTACAATAAAAATGATAAGGAACATTTTAACCAAGTTATTTATACTAAGTTGGGCGTAGATGAGTATTACGGTGAACCAGATTACATTCAGGGCTTAGACTGGATTAATATTGATTACCAAATGGGGTTATTTCATTTGAGTAATATTGAGAATGGAATGAACCCTAGTTTACTTTGGAGATTCTTTAAATTACCCGCTACTGATAATGATAAGCAGGATATAATGGACGACATTAGAAGAAACTATAAGGGGGCCGCAAAAACAGGCAAGCATATAGTTTTATTTTCTGATGGCAAAGATAACGCCGCCGAGGTTAATCCAGTACAAACAAACAATTTAGATAAACAGTTGGTTGTATTGGCTGAGTTATGCGATAAAAAGATTTTAACGGCTCATAAGCTAACTTCGCCGCTATTGGCTGGTATTAGTATTAGCGGTCAAATAGGTGGTAATATAGAGCTTGAAAAGGCGTATAATATTTACGATAAGACAAGAATTGAACCGTACAGAAAAATAATTGATAGGGATTTTCAGATGTTATTGAATGATAGCGGAATTGATTTTAAAATTAAAACAAACCCTTATAATCCTTTTGTATAATGGCAACGGCATTTTTTATATCTGAAAAATATCTAAAGGATAATAGTCCTTTGTCTGGCAATATTGATATTAATGAAGTTTATCCATTTGCTAAGTCGGCAGAGGAAACTTACATTCAAGAGGCAATCGGCACGAGTTTATTTAATAAGCTAATTGATACTTTAAATGCTTCACCACA
This sequence comes from uncultured Flavobacterium sp., assembly GCF_937876455.1. Lineage (GTDB taxonomy): Bacteria > Bacteroidota > Bacteroidia > Flavobacteriales > Flavobacteriaceae > Flavobacterium. The sequence goes on along the minus strand of NZ_CALFIG010000343.1, from coordinate 1,117 downwards.
AAATCCAAATTCGGATGAGAGAACGTTGATGAAAAAAATACGCTCGTGTTTAGTTTGGTACACTTGTTATGATGCTATACCATTCTTAGCAACTAAGATTAGAAATATAGGTGTAGTAAAACAAGAGGGTAACGATTTAAAAAGCGCAAGTGAGGCAGAGGTAAAAGACTTAATAAATAAATGTTGGGGTAAGGGGGAGTTTTATAAGAAATTATTACAACTTTATTTATGTGATAATTCAAGTAAGTTTCCTGAATATAATTGTTCTAACTGTTCTGAATTATATCCTAATCCATACGTTAATAATACTTCTGACTTAGCAATAGACAGAAATGATAAGGACAATAGAAACGCAGACTATTACAGAAAGTGGATTAAAAGCTAATATATTAAATGGCAAAGATTAAATTACCACAAGTTCCGAGTAAACCAAATAATGCGCCTAAAAGCGATTTACTTTTATATTTGGTTACTAAGCCAGCCAGTGCAGTTCCAACGGTTCAACCTAACGCTTTTATTTCATCGTGGTACAATGCTTTATCTGTTAAGCCAAGTGAAACTTTATTAACTGATTTAAACACACTAACTGCTGGCATGGACGCTGATGGCGATTGGACTGAATTAGACTTCTTTGCTTTATCGGCAGGAATGGAAACAGAAGAGCAGGCTTTAAGACCGTTAAAGACTACTGGGTCTGCCACAATGACTAATTATAATAATGGGGGTGGTGGTTTACAATGGTCGCCTAATGGGTTTGCATCTAATGGTACCGATGTACTTAGAAGTGGTTATAACACTTTAACTAATTCAATTAAATACACTTTAAATTCAGCTTCTTTTTATTTTTATGGAAATACTAGAAGTGCTTCTTTTGGAGCAAGGCAAATTTTTGGTAGCGACTATTCTCCTGATGGCATATTAGATTATTTAACTCAAGCATCTTTACAAAGAGGTGCTTCTTCTATGTCAATTGCAAACGCTTACATTCCTAATTCTGAAATCGTTTCTGCAACAACTGCTACAGCTAGTAAAACAGGCTTAACAATTGGTAATGCAAACATACCTTTCTATTGTGGGATTAAGAGAACGGCTTCCAACCAAGGCATAGCTTTTATCT
>NZ_CALFIG010000342.1 GCF_937876455.1 uncultured Flavobacterium sp. | reverse complement strand
GATTTACACGCAGAAACTCTCTTTGGAAACGAAATGTAGTGCTTGCGTATAACGGCGGGGTATTTATGTCAGGTGTGGAATTGGCGGCACACCTGATGCCCAATGAACCGAAGATGCCATGATATTCTACCGCCACATTTATAACGTCCTGCCACACTTGCATAAATACCAATGTTATGCGGTCGTGGCGGTAAATTAAATCAAATGACAAACAAAGAAATACTGAATAACATTGAAGCGGATATTAATACCGATTCAATAATTGAGTACACTGAAAAAGAAGTGTTGATAGCGATGGGACACGCAAGAGAAGATGAAGCTATAAATTTCGCTAACTGGCTTAATTCAACTAATTGGGGTGAAAAAGAAACGTGGGGAAGGCATGACCCACCCTCTATACCATCTATAAAACAACTATATGATATTTATTGCGAAACATTAAATTCAGAAAATATTTCATGCAATAAATCATGCAGCCCGTCCGACTGGTATAAAGGAGGTAAGTGTGATTTAAACGGGTGTTACCATGAGTAGGGTGATAGCCATGCCGCATAACGGCTGGGCATTGGCGAAGGCGGCTTGGAAACCGCTTGATTTATGCAGTAACTGTCTGCCGCTTTTGCCAATGCCATGTTACTTGCTGGTGGGATTTTCAGCACTAAACTTTAATTGAAATACTAAACAAAACTTTTTAAAAAATTAGCGAAACGATGGCAAAAAAAACTTACAATTACAACTGGACTTTAAAAGATGCAGTATTTACAAAAGACAAAGGCAAAGTATTTAGTTGCTTTGCTTGTGGTGGTGGTTCAACTATGGGTTACAAATTATCTGGATTTGACGTGTTAGGATGCAACGAAATTGACCCGAAAATGATTGAAGCATACAAGGCTAACCACAATCCAAAATATGCTTATTTAGAGCCAATACAGACCTTTAAATTAAGAACTGATTTGCCTGATGAACTTTACAATTTGGATATTTTGGATGGTTCACCACCTTGCAGTAGCTTTTCAATGGCAGGGAATAGAGAAAAGGATTGGGGCAAAGAAAAGAAATTTAGAGAAGGACAAGCAGAGCAAATATTGGATAATCTTTTCTTTGACTTTATAGACCTTGCAAAAAAGCTACAACCAAAAGTAGTAATAGCTGAAAATGTAAAAGGTTTACTTTTAGGAGATGCAATACAATATGTAAGGCAGATTTATAGGGAATTTGATTTGGCTGGTTATTACTGCCAACATTGGCTATTGGATGCTTCAAAAATGGGTGTTCCACAACGCAGGGAAAGGGTATTTTTTGTGGCAATGAGAAAGGATTTAGCTGAACCATTTTTGTATAATGCTGATATGTTTACAATATTGCCAAAGTTGGAATTGCAATTTAAAGAAACCGAAATACTATTTAAAGATTTGCTATTTGAAGATGATGCAGTAGTTCTGGAACGCAATTGCTTTGATTTTGAAACCCGCATCCAGCGCATCAACCGTAACGCAGAACAGCTATATGACTGGCTAACCGTAAGACTGCCTAATGCT
>NZ_CALFIG010000341.1 GCF_937876455.1 uncultured Flavobacterium sp. | reverse complement strand
ATATTACAGATGACGGATTAATATATGTAATCAGAAATGGGGGAAGTGACCACCAAATTGCGCCTTCCAAACGCGTATTGATTCATACAAAAAAAGGAATTGTAAAAGGTGTATTTGGTTGGCCAGCTATACACACAAGAAATAGAGGAAAGGAAGAAATTGCAAAAATTGAAAATCTATTCATTGATTGTGGATGCTCTACTAAAAAAGAGGTAGAAGATTTAGGCGTTCACGTAGGATGCGTTATTACTTACCCTGATGGTTTTGAAATTTTAAATGGCAATAAATTTGTTTGTAGAGCTATTGACAATAGAATGGGAGGTTTTATGATTGCAGAAGTGGCTCGTTTATTAAAAGAAAACAAAAAGAAACTACCTTTTGGTTTGTATATCGTAAATTCTGTTCAAGAAGAGATTGGATTAAGAGGTGCTGAAATGATAACACAACGCATTCAACCAAATGTAGCAATTGTTACAGATGTGTGTCACGATACTTCTACACCTATGATTGATAAAAAAATAGAAGGTGATTTAAAAATGGGAAGAGGTCCTGTAATTGCTTACGCACCAGCCGTCCAAAATAAATTAAGAGAATTAATAGTAGAAACGGCTGAAGAAAATGAAATTCCTTTTCAAAGAAATGCAACTTCAAGAGTAACAGGAACAGATACTGATGCTTTTGCTTATAGCAATGGAGGTGTTGCTTCTGCTTTAATTTCATTACCACTAAGATACATGCACACTACAGTGGAGATGGTTCACAGAGAGGATGTGGAACATGTTATAAAGCTAATTTATGAAAGTTTGTTAAAAATTGAAGACAATCATAATTTTTCCTATTTTAAATAAATTTTAAAATAAGACATAAAAAAATCCCGACAGAAGCGGGATTTTTTTATGTCTTATTTTCCAAGCATAGCTTCTTTTAAATCATCATCAGCTGGTTTATCGCATAGCCAAATTCCGAATAATGCTTTTTTAAAATCTAAACCATCTATAGATCCTTTTTTTGAACCGTTTTTATATACTACTACACCTTCTGTTGGGTCATACGCAATAATAAACACATCTCCTTTGTTGATTTTTTCTTTAAAAAAACCTTTAAACTTATCAATCTTAGCTTTTAAAGGAGCTGTCTTTTTATTGGTTGAATTTTCAAAACCTTCATTAATGGCACTAATCATTTTATCTGAAGTAATCATTCCAGAAACAATATTCAATTTAATAGCCATGCCTTCATTTGCCGCCATTATGTTTTTTGCATCAGTTGATTTTTTTGTAAGATACAAAGAACCAACATACATATCCATAAAGAATTTTTCTCTAACTCCAGCGCCATTTAGCACTAAGTTTTGCCCATCAACAGCTAATTTAGCATCAACCTTTACACCACTCACAGTAGTTTGTGCATCCGAAAAAATAGCCGATAAGGCTACTAATACAGTTAAAATTAATTTTTTCATAGTTTTATTTTTTCTTATTTTCATGTTATGAGTTGCTAAGTTACTTATTTTTTTGTTTCCATTTAAAAATAAATGCATTTAATTCAAACCCTAGTAAGAGCAACATACAATTTATCCAAACATAAAACATCATAACTAAAAGTGTTCCAATAGAACCATAAAGCTCATTATATCTTGCAAATTTTTCAACATATATTCCAAAAACATATGAAGTCAACAAAAACAATACTGTTGTTAAAATAGAACCATAGCTAAAAAAAGGAATTTTTCGTGTTTCCTTTGTTCCAAATTTATAAAGCAACGATGTTATGAGTAAAACCATCAGGAGTATAAATATAAATCTACTCCATTTTAACACAGATATATCCGAGGAAAAATAGCCTTGTAATTGAATAGAATACAAAATAATTTCAACAACAATTAAAGTTGCTACAGTTAATAATAATAAAAACGCTATTAGCATAGATAAGCCAATAGCTATTGCGTACTGTCTGAAGAAGCCTCTCTTTATACTTATATTTGAAGACATTTCAAATCCATCTAATAGTGCATTAATACCATTTGACATTAAAAAAATAGACAGTAAAAAACCTGAAGACAATAATCCCTTATAACTATTGCTCATGATGTCTTTTAAAATTGAAGCAATAGCATCATATGTATTAGGAGGAACACTTTGTGAAACAAATATTAAAAAATCTTCTTGAAAATGGTCTAAAGGAATAAAGGGAATTAAATTTAGGACAAAAAGAGCAAATGGAAATAGTGCCATAAAAAAACTAAAAGCAATAGCACTAGCTCGGTATGTGAATGCTCCTCTTACGATTCCAATAAAATAGTGTTTTACTAATTCATAAAGTGATACACCTTGTAAGGTTTCAAAAGTGATATTTTGAAGCAATGCTATAGTTGGCTTAACTAATGGTATTTTTTTAATTTGATCCCTTGTTATTTTAAACATACTTAAATAGCTTTTAGACTTAAATCCATATTGTAAATCGAATGTGTCAAGGCTCCAACTGAAATATAATTTACACCACAAGCGGCATAATCTCTAATAGTTTTCTCATTTATATTCCCTGAAGACTCTGTTAAACAAGAGGTTCCTATTAATGCAACTGCTTTTTTTGTCATCTCAAAATCAAAATTATCCAATAAAATTCTATACACACCGCCTGCATTTAATATTTCTTGCACTTCTGCTAAATTTCTAGCTTCTACAATAATTTTTAGGTCAAGATTGTTTTTAGATAAATAATCTTTAGTTTTTTGAATTGCGTTTGCTATTCCTCCCGCAAAGTCATTATGATTGTCTTTTAACATAATCATATCATACAAAGCAAATCGATGATTTTCACCTCCTCCTATTTTTACTGCCCATTTTTCACAAGCTCTAAAACTTGGTGTTGTTTTTCTGGTATCTAAAATTTTGGTGTTTGTTCCTGTCAATAAATCAACGATTTTTTTTGTTTTAGTGGCTATGGCACTCATACGCTGCATACTATTTAGCACTAAGCGTTCTGCTTTTAAAATAGACTGTGAATTCCCTTCTACACAAAAAACCACATCACCAATCGAAACTGCTTCGCCATCATTAATAAATACATCTACTTGTAATGCAGCATCAACATAATTAAATACTTGTTTAGCAAAATCTACCCCAGCAATAATTCCAGATTCCTTTACAAGTAATTTTGCAGCGCCAGTAGCTTCTTGTGGAATACAGGCCAACGAACTATAATCGCCAGGTCCCACATCTTCCCTGATTGCATTTTCAATTATGAGTTGTAGTTCTTTTTGAAATTGAGTTTCACTTATCATAGGTTGGTACTAATTTTTTTTATAAACATGTATTGAACTTATTGAAAGACAAATGCAAAAAACCACATTTGATATTACCGATTTAATGTTCAATTATTTAATACAAATTTACAAAATTTAGCCCTGATGGAAGTGAAAATCTTTTTTAATGTATGCATTAACCGCTTTTTTAGTTTATTTTTGTTACTGAAGAAAACGACCACAAGGAAGTTCTTGTGAGGGTTACATAAATAAATGAAACATTAAAAAAATTGTAACAAACAGCAGGAATTAGCTACTTATACCTATATGAAATCATCTTCAGAAGAAAGTTTTGTAAAACAACTCAAAGACAATCAGAATATAATCCACAAAATTTGTAGACTATATACTTCTGATGAAGATGCACATAATGATTTATTTCAGGAAATTACTATTCAGCTTTGGAAGGCCTATGGGCAATTTAGAGGTGATTCTAAATTTACTACATGGGCTTATCGTGTGGGACTTAACACTGCCATTACACTTTACAGAAAAAAGAAACGAAGTATTGAAACTACACCTTTTGATTCAGAATTTCATCGTATTAAAAATGATGAGTACAATTTTGAAGAAGAAGAACGGTTAAAATTACTCTATAGAGGGATAGAATCACTTAATGATATTGAGAAGGCATTGATATTTTTATATTTAGAAGATAAAGATTATACTGAAATAGCCGAAACATTAGGAATAAGCGAAGTAAATGCACGTGTGAAAATGAATAGAATTAAAGGGAAATTAAAAAAAATATTAAATCCGTAAATTATGGATGAATTAGAATTATTAAAAAAAGATTGGAAAAAGAATGATGGGCAATTTAAACAGGTTTCTGAACAAGAAATCTACAACATGTTGCACAAAAGTTCGTCTTCTACTGTAAAATGGATATTGATAGTAAGTATTTTAGAATTTATATTATTGAATGGTTTAAGTTTGATTACTAATGATGACCTTTCAACTAAATTTGCTAAACTACACCCCTATTTATCTGTTTTTGAAAAAGTAAATTATGCCATTATTTTAAGCTTTATTTTTGTTTTTTATAAAAATTACAAATCAATAAGTGTTTTAGATTCTTCAAAAACATTATTAAAACAAATTTTAAAGACAAGAAAAATTGTAAACATTTATATCCTTTGGAATATCATAATAGGAAGTTATTTTGGTATTATTGGCGCTATAGATGGATTTAAAGATATGGGAACTAAATCTGTAAAAATAGAAGGTTCTAAATTGACATTTATTATATTAATTACTATGCTAATAGTAATTCCTTTTATGTGGGGGTTTTATAGATTATTATATGGAAAGCTATTAAACAGATTAAAGAAAAATTTGAATGATTTAAAGAAAATAGAATACTAAAAAAGAGGCAAATGCCTCTTTTTTAGTAGTTCCAACGGCGTTCTTTATTGAGTTGATGCTGTTCTTCTATCACTTCTTGTGGAATAACTTTTAAAAAAGAAGGATGCTGTTCAATAGCATATTCTATTTTTTCTACCACTTGGTCAACAGTATCATTCTCATAATCAATTTCTAATGGTTGTTTAATTTCCATGGTTTGTAATATTCCTTTTTTCTTTATGAACAAGCCTTTTCTATCAAATGATCTTCTAAAACCATCAATAACTATTGGCACCACTATGGGTTTATGCTGTAAAATAATATGCGCTGTACCTTTTCTAACAGGCTTAAAAGACCGTGTTGTTCCTTGAGGAAAAGTAATTACCCACCCATCTTCTAATGCTATTTTAATATTTTCGGTATCATTTAAATTTACTTCCCGTTGCACATCTTTTCCTTTTGATCGCCAGGTGCGTTCTACAGTAATAGCTCCTGCATACGCTAATATTCTTGGTAACAACCCTTCCTGCATCGTTTCTTTAGCGGCTACATAATATAAATTAAGTTTTGGATTCCATAAATAGCCTACATTTTTAATGTTATTTTCTCTACCTTTTAGAGCAGCATTAAAAACATGAAACATAGCTACTACATCTGCAAAATAAGTTTGATGGTTAGAAATAAATAGCACATTAGTATCGGGCAATGCTCTTAAAATTTCAGAACCCTCTATTTGCAATTGATTAAAG
>NZ_CALFIG010000340.1 GCF_937876455.1 uncultured Flavobacterium sp. | reverse complement strand
ATTTAGGAACTACTGTTACACAAGCTGTTATTACAGTACCTGCTTATTTTAATGATGCACAAAGACAAGCCACAAAAGAAGCGGGTCAAATTGCAGGATTAGAAGTAATGCGTATCATCAATGAGCCCACAGCTGCAGCTTTAGCTTATGGCTTAGACAAAGGTGGAAAAGATCAAAAAATTGCCGTATATGACCTTGGTGGTGGAACATTTGACATCTCTATTCTAGAATTAGGTGATGGGGTATTTGAAGTACTTTCAACAAATGGCGATACACACTTAGGTGGTGATGATTTTGACCAAGTGATTATTGACTGGTTAGCTAATGAGTTTAACACTGCTGAAGGTGTCGATTTACGTAAAGACCCTATGGCCTTACAACGCTTAAAAGAAGCGGCTGAAAAAGCAAAAATTGAATTGTCTTCTTCTGCGCAAACAGAAATCAATTTACCTTATGTAACGGCTACTGCATCAGGACCAAAACACTTAGTTCAAACCTTAACACGTGCTAAATTTGAACAATTGGCACATGATTTAGTAAAACGTTCTATGGATCCTGTGGCTAAAGCATTAAAAGATGCTGGATTAGCAACTTCAGATATTGACGAAGTAATCTTAGTTGGAGGTTCTACGCGTATTCCTGTGATTCAAGAAGAGGTAGAAAAATTCTTTGGTAAAAAACCTTCAAAAGGTGTAAACCCTGATGAGGTAGTAGCTATTGGCGCTGCTATTCAAGGTGGTGTACTTACTGGAGATGTAAAAGACGTATTGTTATTAGACGTTACACCTCTTTCCTTAGGTATTGAAACAATGGGTGGTGTAATGACAAAATTAATTGAAGCGAATACAACCATTCCAACTAAAAAATCGCAAGTATTCTCTACTGCTGCAGATAACCAACCTTCAGTTGAGATTCATGTATTGCAAGGTGAGCGTCCAATGGCTAATGATAACAAAACAATTGGTCGTTTCCACTTAGACGGTATTCCACCTGCACAACGAGGTGTACCTCAAATTGAAGTAACTTTTGATATTGATGCTAATGGTATCATCAAAGTTTCTGCAACAGACAAAGGAACAGGTAAATCGCACGATATTCGAATTGAAGCTTCATCTGGATTAACACCAGAAGAAATTGAAAAAATGAAAAAAGAAGCTGAAATGAATGCAGATGCAGATAAAGCAGCGATGGAAAAAGTAGGTAAATTAAATGAAGCGGATAGCATGATTTTCCAAACAGAAAAACAATTAACCGAATTTGGTGATAAACTTTCTGAAGGAAATAAAACAGCTATTAGTTCAGCGTTAGAAGAATTGAAAAAAGCATATGAAACAAAAGATATTGCTACCATTCAACCTGCTTTAGATCAAATTAATGAGGCGTGGAAAAACGCTTCAGAAGAACTTTATAAAGCACAAGCTGAAGCACAAGGTGCTCCACAAGGCGAGCCTACTACTGACACAAATGGAGACGCTACACAAGACGTTGACTTTGAAGAAGTGAAATAAACAGAGAACCAATTTTTGATTCACAAAAAGTGTGTGAATCACTTATTCCGATGCTAATCGGAATCAATTAAATTATAACCGAGTTAAGCAATTAGCTCGGTTTTTTTTATTTGAAAATAAATTGTATATTGGTAAAACCAAATTTAATCTGTTTTTTATGTTAAAAAAGTGTCTGATTTTCGTTTTTAGTTTGCTTAGTTGCCTGGTTTTTAGTCAAAAGAAAAAAGCAGCACCTATTCCTCCCCTTGCCAGTTATGAAAACATAACCGCTGAAATTAGTTCCGAAGGAGGAAAAAATAAATTAGTAGCCTATATTCAGTTTGATGATAAAAAAGAAAAAGTAGTACTCAAAGAATTGACTACTTCAGACAAAACTCAATTTCCAACCCAACTAAAAATTACGAGTTTCACTATAAGTGGCGTAAAACTGTATCATTTTAGCTATGTTGAAAATATAAAAATTGAGACCAAATTGAAGAAAGAAGAAACTATTGTAACTTCTAATGAAATTTGGGAATTTTCCTCTACCAAAGTTAAAATTCTAGGCAACATTCAAAAAACAAGTAAAATTAAAGAAACCGTATTTTTAGACAAAAACAAAACCGCTTCAGAAACCCAAGAAAAAACAAGACGAGAAGGCTTCGATTTTTCTTTAACCAAAGAAAATGATGTCATTCTTTCCAATAAAACGCAGTCAAATCGTTATAAATTCAATCCTGAAACCCGAAGATTTGACCCTAAAAAATAATACTTATTATATATGCATGCATAGCATTTTTTAGTATATTTGGTAAAATTATTCTGTACAATGAAAAAACAAAACCTACACGATTTATTAGGTATTACCCACCCCATCATAATGGCGCCAATGTTTTTAGTGTCTAACACTAAAATGGTGATAGAAGGAATGAAAAATGGTGTAGCGGGTTGTATTCCTGCTCTAAACTACAGAACACTAGACGAACTAAAAACAGCCATAGCAACATTAAAAGCAAACAAAGTACCAGGAGGAAGTTTTGGCTTCAATTTAATTGTTAACAAATCCAATATTAAATACAAAGAGCAACTGCGCGTACTTTGTGAAGAAAAAGTAGATTTTATTATTACTTCATTAGGAAGTCCGGAAGAAACAATAAAACAAGCACACCAAGCCGGCATTAAAGTCTTTTGTGATGTTACCGATTTAGCTTTTGCTAAAAAAGTTGAACAACTAGGTGCTGATGCCATTATTGCGGTTAACAATGAAGCGGGTGGACATCGTGGATCAAAATCGCCTGAAGACCTAATCAAAGAACTTGATTTAGCCATTTCCTTACCTATTATTTCTGCAGGTGGCGTAGGCTGCAAAGCAGAGTTGGACAAAATGTTAAGTTATGGAGCTGTTGGTGTATCTATTGGTAGTCCGTTTATTGCCTCTCTTGAAGCTGATGTTTCCCTTGAATACAAACAAGCATGTGTAGATTATACTGCCACAGATATTGTGGTTACAGAGCGTATATCGGGTACCCCTTGTACGGTTATCAATACGCCGTATGTTCAAAAAGTAGGCACTAAACAACCTTGGATTGAGCGATTGCTAAATAAAAACAAACGCTTAAAAAAGTGGGTTAAAATGGTTCGTTTTTACATAGGCATGAAAGCCACAGAAAAAGCAGCCAAAGAAGTTACCTATAAAACCGTATGGGTGGCAGGACCAAGCATTGAGCACACTAAATCCATTGAGCCTGTAGCTACCATAATTAGTCACTTCGTTGCTTAAATTTATTTTTTAACATTATATTTTTATTGTTTATCAATAAATTTATATCTTTGCTGTGTTAATTAAATCCCTTATTATGGAACTAAAAATTACTTCACAGCAAATTTTAAAATTGATTTATGCGCTTGCATGGCTTGTGTTTATTGGATTGTGTATTGAATTTGGCGGCCTATTATTTAATACCATTTATGCGCTAACTATTCATGCTGAAGGCACAAAACAGTTTTGGAAATCACTCAACTTATTTAGTTTGTATCAATATGATAGGATGCATTTTTTAAGCATCACCATATTAATGTTGATTATTGCTGGGTTTAAAGCCTTTCTTTTCTATTTAATTGTAAAATTAGTGCACGATAAAAAATTAAATGTAACACAACCTTTTAACAAAGATGTTTGTCAATTTATATTTAATTTTATGTACCTAACCATTGGAATTGCTCTTTTTAGCTCTTGGGGTAAAAATTACACAAACTGGTTACTTGCAAAAAATATTGCAATGCCAAGTTTAGAAGCATTACAATTTAATGGAGCGGATATTTGGTTGTTTATGGGAATTGTATTATTAGTTATAGCACAAATTTTTAAGCGTGGTCTAGAATTACAAGAAGAAAACGAGTTAACTGTATAACCTATGGCAATAATTGTAAACTTAGATGTTATGATGGCAAAACGAAAAATGTCATTGAATGAACTTTCTGAAAAAGTAGATATTACTTTAGCTAATTTATCCATTTTAAAAACGGGCAAAGCCAAAGCCATCCGTTTCAGTACGCTTGAAGCCATTTGCAAGGTGTTGGATTGCCAGCCGGGAGATTTGTTGGAATATCGGGCCTAAGAGAAGGGTAATATTCAAAATCCAGTCTGCCTGGCATAATCGGATCAATTCATTTGTGTACTTTTTGTGATACAAGCTCTTTTTCGCTTTCTAAAACGGGAACAATCTGCCTACCAGAGCCTATCCGCGGGCGGACGACGATTGCTTATCTCGACGCTGCTAGCTGGTATCGCCGAGCCGATGTCAAGTGCGTTTTCGAATGCCTATTTGTGGCGACATTTGCATAGTGTTCCGGCGCTCGTTATTTGGAATACATTGTTCTTTGTCTTCTTATGCGTGGGTTTTGGATTGAATGGCTGGCTGATGCGGCGTTAC
>NZ_CALFIG010000339.1 GCF_937876455.1 uncultured Flavobacterium sp. | reverse complement strand
TGATTAAACAAATAATAGCCTTTATATTCATTATTTATTGAAATATTCACTTTGGTTTGTTTTAAAGTTTCTTCCCTATTTAGCAAGCCTAAAAGTGAATCTGAACCTATTTTTATAGTACAACCCGAAAGCGAGGCAACAATTCCTTTGCCTACAATTTCTTCAAATTTTTCTGGAATAATAGTTGTACCTTTTTGTGGTAAAAAATCATATAATTTTCTACTCAGTGGATGGTTTGAATTTCGAATACAACTTCTTACATATTGTTCTTCTAGTTCAGTTAATTGTGTGCCTATGAATTCTATTTGTGTTTTAACCGAAGACGTAATTGTTCCAGTTTTATCAAAAACAACGGTATCAATTTTTGCCAATTGTTCAATAACCATAGCATTTTTTAAATACATCTTTCTGTTTCCCATAATACGCAACACATTCCCTAACGTAAAAGGTGCTGTTAAAGCTAATGCACAAGGACACGCTACTATTAAAACAGCTGTAAAAACATTAAAAGCGATATAGGTATTAATGAACAACCAAAAAATTAAAGCTCCAAATGCTAATAGCAACAGCGCAGGTGTAAAATATTGAGACACTTTATCTGTTATGGATTTATGTTTTTGTTCTATTTTTTTCTGAAAAACATCGTTACTCCACAATTGTGTTAAATAGCTTTGGGAAACAGAAAACAATACTTCCATTTCTATTACGCCCCCTATTTGTTTCCCGCCTGCAAAAAGTTTATCGCCCGATTTTTTGGCTATTGGCTCTGCCTCACCGGTTACAAAACTATAATCTAAAGAAGTTGATGGAGAAATTAAAATCCCATCTACCGGTATTAATTCTTGATTACGAATCAATAATCTATCTCCTTTTTGCACATCATAAATTTGACAAGGAATTTCCTTTTGAGTGGAATCAATTTTGGTAACTGCAATAGGAAAATAAGATTTATAATCACGCTCAAAGGAAAGAAAATCATACGTTTTTTGTTGAAATAATTTACCTAATAACATAAAAAATATGAGTCCGGCTAAACTATCAAAAAATCCTTGACCATAATCAAATAGAATGTCAACCGTACTACGAATAAACATAACAACAATACCTAAAGCTATAGGAATGTCAATATTTAATATTCCCGAACGAATACTTTTATAAGCAGAAACATAATAGCCACTTGCCGAATATAAAAAGGTTGGTAAAGACAATAAAAATATTAAACCTCTAAAAAAAGGACGATACTGATTAATCCAAAATTCTTCTACTTCAAAATATTCAGGAAATGAAAGCAACATGATGTTTCCGAAACTAAAAAAAGCCACGCCAAGTTTATAAATTAAACTTCTATCAATTACTTTTTTTCCTGTTTCATAATTCTCTAAACTTATATAAGGTTCATACCCAATAGACGCTAATAAATATACAATATCTTTTAGGTTTGTTTCTACTGGATTATACGTTATTCGAACTTTTTTTTGTGTGAAATTGACTTGAGAAGTAACTATACCTTTCTGAAGTTTTTGTAAATTTTCCAAAATCCAAATGCATGAACTGCAATGAATATGAGGTATGTACAATGAAACGATATGTGTGTTAGTTTCTTCAAATTCAAGAAGTTTTGAACAAATTTTTTCATCATTTAAAAAATCATATTTTCCTTTAATATCTTGTGGTGTTGCCCCAGGCGCATTTTCAAAATCATAATAACATGTAAGATCATTTAATGTAAAAATTTCGTACACGGTCTTGCACCCTACACAACAAAATGATTTGCTGTCATATAGGATTTCTTCCCTTGAGGTATGCTCTTTACCACAATGAAAGCAATTTTTTGTATCCATAATAATGCTCTTTTACCTGTGACAAAGGTTACACTTTGTTAATAATTAAAATATGATATTTGTCATACGTTTCATAAATTTGTACAAGAAATAGTGTTTTATGAGTAAATGTGAGCAATGTATTGTAAGAGAGCTTAGTTCCCTAAAAGCCCTAAATAAAGATGAGCTATTAAAGATGGCTGATTGTAAAACGTCTTATGTGGTCAAAAAAGGAGACCCTCTATTTGAAGAAGGA
>NZ_CALFIG010000338.1 GCF_937876455.1 uncultured Flavobacterium sp. | reverse complement strand
CAAGAAAAGAGTTGATTGGAAAATCAGCAAAACCAAAAATGCCAGAAAGATTATCAAAAGAAAAAATTGAAGAAGTAGAAAGAGGTAAATATAAAATACTAGCAAAATCTGATTATTATGAAGGGTATGTAGATATGACATCCCGTAAAACTGGCTATTTTGTTTGTGATGAACTTGAACAGGATGTATTTATTCCTTTTTCAAATTTAAATCATGCCTTAGATGGTGATAAAGTTAAATGTTATATATATAATAAAAGAAGTTCCAGAAAACCAGAAGCTGAAGTATTAGAAGTTTTAGAACGCGCTAAAACCGAATTTGTAGGTGTAATTGATGTACAAAAAAACTTTGCTTTTGTAACCACTGCAAACGCTAAAATGTATACCGATATTTTTGTTCCCAAGAATAAATTACATGATGCTGAACATGGAGATGTAGTATTAGTAAAACTAGAAGATTGGCCTAAAAAAGCTGATTCTCCTTTTGGTTCAGTTATAAAAGTATTAGGAAAACCAGGGGAACACAATACTGAAATTCATGCTATTTTAGCCGAATATGGTTTACCGTATGATTTCCCAATTGAAGTCGAAGCTTTTGCTAATAAAATAGATACTTCTATAACCGAACAAGAAATTGTAAAACGTCGCGATATGCGTGATGTTTTAACGTTTACGATTGATCCAAAAGATGCAAAAGATTTTGATGATGCGTTATCGTTTCAAGTATTAGAAAACGGAAATTATGAAATAGGCGTGCATATTGCTGATGTTTCACATTATTTACAAGAAGGAACTATATTAGATGATGAAGCATATAACAGAGCAACTTCAGTGTATTTAGTAGATAGAGTAGTTCCAATGCTACCAGAAGTCTTATCAAATTTTGCGTGTTCGCTTCGACCACATGAAGAAAAATATACATTTTCAGCTGTTTTTCAATTAAATTCTAAAGCAGAAGTAGTTGATTCGTGGTTTGGTAGAACGGTTATTTATTCAGACCAACGTTTTGCTTATGAAGAAGCGCAAGAAATTATTGAAACAAAAGAAGGATTAATACCTGCTTATATTTCATTAACAGGTAAAGATTATCATGCTTCTAAACCAATAGTTGAGGCTACTTTAAAGTTAGACGAATTAGCAAAAATATTAAGAAGAAAAAGATTAGCTGCTGGAGCTATTTCATTTGATAAAGTGGAAGTAAAATTTCATTTGAATCAAGAAGCCGAACCAACAGGTGTGTATTTTAAAGTATCTAAAGATGCAAATCATCTAATTGAAGAATTCATGTTATTAGCCAATAGAAAAGTAGCTGAGTTTATTGGAAAACAAAAGAAAACATTTATCTATAGAATTCATGATGAACCTAATGAAGATAAATTAATGAATTTACAAGCTGTGATTTCTAAATTTGGTTATTCTATAAATTTTAAATCAAAAGATACAATTTCTAAATCATTAAATTCATTATTAGAAGAAGTTCAAGGAAAAAAAGAACAAAACATGGTAGATACGCTTGCTATTAGAAGTATGAGTAAAGCTTCTTATTCTACATATAATATAGGTCATTATGGTTTAGCTTTTGATTATTATAGTCATTTTACATCACCTATTCGTCGTTATCCAGATGTTATGGCACACCGTTTGCTACAACATTATTTAGAAGGTGGAAAAAGTGTCAATGAAGAAGATTATGAAGAAAAATGCAAACATTCCTCAGAAATGGAAAATTTAGCGGCACAAGCAGAAAGAGATTCTATAAAATACATGCAAGTAAAATACATGCAAGACCATAAAGATCAAGAATTTTTAGGTGTTATTTCTGGTGTAACTGAATGGGGAATTTATGTAGAAATCATTGAAAATAAATGCGAAGGCATGTGTAGAATTAGAGAAATTAAAGATGATTATTATACGTTTGATGAAAAACAATATGCTTTAGTAGGTGAATTAACTAAAAGTTTAATACAACTTGGCGACGAAGTGTATGTTAAAGTAAAAAATGCAGATTTAGTAAAAAAACAATTGGATTTTTGGTACATTCGAAAGAATGAGTAGTTTTAGTGATTAGTTAACCATAAAATTGTTATTTCGACGTAAGGAGAAGCGTTAGTTTAGTGAAACTAAATCTCATAATTAAAATGAAAGTAATTGAATTTATAAAGAGGAATATTTCGGTTTTTAGTGTAGCTGGATTAATAGTTTTGTTTTCGATATTATTTATACATTCAAATAAAAATGATTATTTTCATGCGAAAGCTTTAGTTAGTTTCTTTAAAATCATCTTATTATTTGTAGGTTTTATAATATTGATTTTAGATTTAATCTTAAAGAAATACATTTTAAATAGAATTAAATTAAATACTATTCAAATCATAATATTT
>NZ_CALFIG010000337.1 GCF_937876455.1 uncultured Flavobacterium sp. | reverse complement strand
AACAGAACAACGAAAATCTTAAATGGAAAAAATAAATGGAAATTAAAGATGTTGAAAATCCTGTTGAGGAATTTATAAAACTATCAAAAAGATTTAATCTATTGAATGACAGATTTCTTGCAGTTGCAATGGATTATAAATATTATATAGATTCAACAATTACTGATCACGAAATATATAAGTTAAGAGATAACGTAATTTACAGATTACAAAGTGCTAAATTCCACTTTCAATTGCTATTAGAGTATCATGATAGAATCGAATATCATCTTGACGAAATATATAAAACTAATCCAAAAGCAATTATTCAAAACGAAAAAGAATTCGTCATATTACAACATCAATCAATAAGAGAAATCTACTCTATTTTTGATAGTATGATTTATCATTTATGTTCAATATTTGATTATCTCTTTAGACTAATAAACTTTGCACATAATATAGAAATTGCTGAAAATCCAAAATGGAATCTATTCCAAACAAAAAGAAACCTAAAAAACTATATGTTTTGTAGTGAAAAAATGGTTGAAAAATTACAAATTTTCGATCAAAAATTTGTTTATCCGTTAATAAAACATCGTTCATACCTAATCCATACAGAAAATGATTTAGGAAAATTTACATTGACAATAAATTTGAAAGACAAAAATTTTGATGCAAAGTTTATGTCAACCGAATTATTTAAAAACCACTTTCCTGAAATCGTAAAAGAAAATAAAAACAAAGAGATGACAATTAAATATTCAGCATTGTGGTTAATTAATAAAACTATAATTAATGCTACTGAAATCTTATTTGAGTTGAGTGAGGATATGAAAAGAAATAAAAAAATTGAATTTGGTTTGTTTGTAAAAATTGGCGAAAATAATACAATGGAATCTCCATCAACTCCGTATTGGGGTGACAGAAAAATAAATTAATTTAAGCAAGCTTATAATAGGCGTTTGGCAAGATTGCGAATTTTGTAGTAAATTCACGTTTATTTTTCGCAAGTTTTTTTATCTTAGTGGAAAATACGCCGATACGAAGCTCACAACTGACGAGAAGCCGCGAAACGCTAGCAGTAAGTTTATGAAGAATATGATAAATAAAAAAACACTAACACTCATTATCTTTTTTTTGTCTACACTTTATTGTATAGCACAATCCCATGAGCCTTTTCTTGAACAAATTGCTTTCGATTTCTACAGCACCAATATTCTTGCAAAAACTCCAATAAAAAAAAGAATTAAAATCAGCAAAGAATTAAATTCAATTTATTACCTAGATGCTGATTGTCTAATAAATAAAATTCATAATGAAAAAAACATTGACAAATATCAAAACTCAAAATATTTTGATGGTTATCAATTAGACTTAAAAGCAATTGACAAAAAACAATTCCGAAAAGTAAAAAAAATTAACAAGTCATCAAATAGCGAAGTTTTTGTCGAAGTATCTATAGCATACGAATTTAATGATAGGGTTTTTGTTGTTATTCATGAATTTATTGAAAGTCAAGGGAAAAAATATACTTTCGAATTTGATAAAAATGGAAATATAATTGATTGGTGTAAATCATCTGAATATGTACAATTACAATTTGAGTAATAAAACCATCTGCTAACAGCCGTTTCTCGCAATTGCTAGTTTTTATTTTTATGTGTTTACGAAAAACGTTTATCTTTAACAGAAATTAATCGGCTCGCTGGCTTCGCAACTTACGAGAAGCGACGAAACTTAATAATTCAAAAGCAATGTACAAAAAAACAACTTTTATATTATTTTTTAGTTCAATAGTTTTTTCCCAAGTAAAGAATGAAGCAGCATTTAATTTTGCAATAACTAACAGCATGGGTAATTCGCCTTCTTTAATTCCTATAACTGTGGTTGACAAAAAAACAAAAAATGAGAAATTTTATCTTACTAATGTTGAAAGTTTATATTGGGCTACTGAACTAGAGTGTGAAATAAAAAATGTAGATAGTTTAAAAAATATTATTCTAAGAAATAGTTCAAGCCAAATATTTGAATTTAAAAAAAAGGAAGCCTTAGAAGCAATTGAATTTTATAAAAAAAAATCTATTGATATCATTCAAATAAACAAAATTTACAAGCTTATAAAAAGAAAAAAAATTATTAAAGGTATTGAAAACCTTAAAAATCAGATTTCAATTAATCACAAACTTTTAGATGATTTTAGTATAAAAAGATATGAGATAAAAGACAGTATCATAAAGGCAATGCCCGAACTTACAAAACAACAAATTAAATTTTTAGACTATTTAGCTTTTGAAACATATTCTCCAGATTATTCTATAAATCAATTTGGGAATATGGCAAATTTTGAAGGAGCAGAAAACTTATTAAAATTATGGAAAAAAGCTACTTTAAATGAATGGCAAGTGATTACAAAAAACCTAAAAAAAAGAGACAAAATTTTCGAAAAATATGTTACAAAATATCACAAAAAATATAGGAATAACTATCTAGTTGCACTCTTTAAATATGGAGTTATTTTTTATGTTAGCGATTTAAATGGTGAACTTAAACTTCATGAAATAGTTAAATAATAACTACCGCTAACAGCAATTTCTCACAATAACTACAAATCCGTTAAAAAAAGCACATTAAACTTTTTTAGAAAATGAGTGTCTAATTACCATCTAACTTATATTAGCCATGGTAACACTAGTAATTCAGCATATATCTACGCACACAAGCCTCTATTTTATACTGGGTGTACTTGCACTACTTTTATTCCTTTTCATCGCTACGCTAACCCTAATGTATTGGTTGCTATGTAGTTCAAAAAACAATTAATTACAATTCATCCTCATTTATTAACAGTTGAGTCACTATTGTTTTTATAGTCTATTTTTTCTGCACAAATTTGTCCTATAAAATCAATCATTATGTGTAAGTTAATTGTAGTACTTGTAATTTATATTATGAAATTACTCCATTATTAATTATTTTTATTTCAAATTGTCGTTATGCTACATAAATTATTTAAAGAAATACCGAGAGCCTTTCTTATAACCGTTTCTATCTTTATAGTATTAGTATTAATTAAATGGGTAACAGGAATTACAATAGAGCTGAATAAAAATTTAGCCATTAATTTTGGCTACACCATGCTTTATGGTTTTTCGCTTTATTTTGGCAATGCTTTTTTATTCATGTATTTAGATACTATTTTTGAAATGGATCGTTTTTCAAAAAAAAGAATCAGTATTGGTTTTGTTAGCTCTTTTGTAATTTCAGTTTTTATTATTTTTTTACTTAGAATTGTTGAAGATGTACTTATAGAAGGTGAACGTTTTGAGATATTCATTCAAAATGAAACACTAGCAAATTATGTAGTAACCATAATTATTACATTTTTTGTAACCTTAGCGTTTCATGCGTTTTACGTTTATAAAGCGTATCAAGAAAACAAAGTGAACCAACAAAAAATTATTGCTGGAACAGCTTCCGCACAGTTTGAAAGTTTAAAGAATCAAATTGATCCGCATTTTTTGTTTAATAGTTTAAATGTGTTGAGTTCGTTAATTGAAGAGAATCCCATTGCAGCACAAAAATTTACTACGTCACTTTCAAAAGTGTACCGCTATGTTTTGGAACAAAAAGATAAAGAATTGGTTTCGGTAACCGAAGAATTAACCTTTGCCAAAACCTATATGAACTTGCTCAAAATGCGTTTTGAAAACAGCTTGTTTTATGAGTTGCCTTCAGACGAAATTGATCCTGAAGCCAAGGTAGTCCCGCTTTCGTTGCAGTTGTTGCTAGAAAATGCCGTCAAACACAACGTAG
>NZ_CALFIG010000336.1 GCF_937876455.1 uncultured Flavobacterium sp. | reverse complement strand
AGGTAAAGAATTATTTGAAGGAAAAGGAACTTGTGCTACTTGTCATCAAGCAAAAGCAAAAGTAATAGGGCCAAGCATTACAGCAATTTCAAAAATTTATAAAGATAAAAAGGCGAGTATTGCTTTATTTTTAAAAGGCGAAGGCGAACCTTTAGTGGACCCAAGTCAATATGAAATCATGAAAGCTAATTTTGCCATCACAAAATCCATGACAGATGAAGAATTAGACGCGCTTGAAACCTACATGCTCAGTGTGAAGTGATTTTTGAATTACGATTTACGATTTGAAGATTTGAAAATGTGGTAATGAGATGATAATCAAATAAGCCAATAACTTTGTGGGATTTACGATTTACGATTTACGATTTGGAAATGGGGTAATGAAATGATAATCAAATAAGTCAATAACTTTGTGAATCTTTGTGGAATTTTGTGCTCTTTGTGATATAGCTCTCTCGATTTACGATTTGGAAATTTAGTAAAATTTTGAACCCCAAACCTTATGATTTAATCTCTTTATACCAATCATTTAAATTGGGATAAATGGCTTTTGCTACTTCTTGAATAGGCAAATACAAAGCCGATTGCTGTATCGTTTCTTTAGAAAGAAAATAGTTGTTTACATTTATTTTTGCCATTAGATTAAGTAAAACACTGAGAGTCAGCATCATTTTTAACACACTAAGTACCGCGCCGCCTATTGTATTTAACCAACCCAATGCTGCAAAACGAGCAATTTTTGTGATGCTTTTGACTAAAAAATGAATCGCTACTAAAACCAAGATAAACGTAAGTGCAAATGCAACAATTTGAATAAAAACAGGATTCCATTTTACTAACTTTTCTAAAAATTCTCTTGTATAAAACGAAAATTTTAACGCAATAAACACACCTAAGAGTAACGAAAAAAGAGAGGCTAATTCTACAAAAAAACCATTTCTAAAACCCTTATAAGCCGCATACCCTAATGCACTTGCTAGTAAAATATCTATCCAACCCATTTTTATTTTTTTTGCAAAATAGCGAGAAATTGACAAATAAAAAATTGTTATAGTATCTTTGTCAAAAATTATAAAATGTCAAGAGATACACAATTGAAAGAAAGATGGGAGCAATTGGTTCACTTATTATCTGCTAAATTTTCAGATGGTGATCCTTTAGATTTGGAGGGTATTATCTATTTAATAGGCGTTCAAGAGTTAGGAAAACCGAATCAAACGTTTAAAAAAGACGAAAAAGTAAATCTCATGCATATTGCCATTTGCAGACTTTTAGAACCGTATGGCTATTATGAATTTGACTATTTTGACAAAGAAGGTTGGCCACATTATAAAGTAAAAGCAGAATTGCCTCCATTAAAAGCAGGCGAGCAATCGATTTTGATGAAAGAAGCTGTTGTTAATTATTTTATTGAAAAAGAGCTGATTAAATAAACCTTCGTTTTTACTGCCGCGATGGAAACGGCATCCTATCCAAGTTGGCAACGAGTAGAATAAACAACTTGGATAGATAAAGTGAACAGCGCGACAATTTGTTTTATGAAAATCTATAGTTGTGCAGCTAAATAAAATAAAAAATATTCCTTAAAATTTACTAATTTTGCCCCAATTAGAATAGGCCATGATTAATACAATTAAAGAACATATTAAAGAAGTACAAGCTTTTCAAGCCACTACAAAAGAGCAACTTGAAGAATTTCGCATTAAATATTTAGGAGGGAAAGGTGTTGTAAAAGAAATCTTTGCTGCATTTAAAAATGTACCCAATGAAGAAAAGAAAGCATTTGGACAGGCTATTAATGAGTTAAAAAATGCGGCAGAAGAAAAGGTTAAAACACTACAAGACGCTTTAGAATCTAAAGAAGACGTTAAAGGGATTTTTGGTGATTTAACACGTCCTGGTACTCCGTTTGAAATAGGCTCTAGACACCCTATTTCTTTAGTGAAAAATCAAATTCTTGATGTGTTTTCGAGTATCGGTTTTAATGTTTCTGAAGGGCCAGAAGTTGAAGACGACTGGCATAATTTTACAGCCTTAAACTTGCCAGAATACCATCCGGCAAGAGACATGCAGGATACCTTTTTTATACAAACCAATCCAGACACATTGTTACGCACGCATACCTCATCTGTGCAGGTGCGTTATATGGAAAATAACACACCGCCTATTCGTACAATTTCGCCAGGAAGAGTGTTTAGAAATGAAGCTATTTCGGCGCGTTCGCATTGTATTTTTCATCAAGTTGAAGGGTTATACATTGACAAAGATGTTTCTTTTGCTGATTTGAAACAAACGCTTTTGTATTTTACAAAAGAAATGTTTGGCAAATCAAAAATAAGATTGCGCCCTTCTTATTTTCCCTTTACAGAGCCTAGTGCCGAAGTAGATATTTACTGGGGTTTAAAAACAGAAACGGACTATAGAATTACAAAAGGAACAGGGTGGTTAGAAATTATGGGATGCGGTATGGTAGATCCTAATGTATTGAAAAATTGCGGTATTAACCCTGATGAATATTCTGGTTATGCTTTTGGTATGGGTATAGAGCGTATTGCGATGTTGTTGTACCAAATTGGTGATATTAGAATGTTTTATGAAAACGATGTGCGCTTTTTAGAACAATTTAAAAGTAGTTTATAATAAAAATCCCGCTGAAGCGGGATTTTTTATTTTTTCACTACGTGTGTATGGAAAATTTTATCGTGGTATCGGAAATATAAATTCCTTCTTTATCAATAATTTTTTAAAATAATTTTTTTAATTCATAGTATAAAATAAGTAATGCAAATAATGCCAAAACAATAGAGCCTAAAAAAAAGTTATACCCTGTCGCCCAATACAAGTCCCTTTTTTTTCTTTTGTAGAATTTATTGTGAATTACTAGAAAGATACTTATACTTAAACAAACTAATGCTATTAGTATATATTTGTAATTGATCATAGCTTTATTGATTTACTTTTTTACCTCGATAGCAGGGATTTGCATTCAGTGCCTACTCTACTAAACAAACTTAATAAAAAACTACAACATTATATCTTTGTAGTTTCTGTTTTTTTACTTAAAGTATTCCAACATCATTTGAATTTTAGCCGGTAGTTCTGCTACGCCTAAACTTGTCCACAAGATAAACAATGCAAGAAGTCCTTTTACCCAAAAGGGAATTGTATAATTTGTCTTTGCTTTTAGTTGCGTTGAAAAGAAAGGATAATAAAGCAACGCAAGCAGCAGAACAAAAAGACCATAAAAAGGGTCGTTGCCAAAAAATATATTGATGAGCGCAATGGCCGTGAATAAGATGCCTAATAATGTGCTTATGCTATTTAATAGTGTGGTTTTCATTTTTTAATTTATTTATTCAAAAATAGCACTTAACTAAAAATAGTAAAAAAATTTAAGTTTTATTTAACCTCTACTTACAAAAAACCCGACACTTTCATGTCGGGTTTTAGCTTTTATAAAATGAGTTACTTAATTACGCCTAATTGTTGCAAAAAGCTCATGTTGTCCATAAAATCTTGTTCTTCTACAATTTTGCCATCTACAATTTTAGCAATGGTACAACCCTCAATATTTACGGCTTTTCCTGTTGGTTTAATTCCTGCAAAATCACCTGTGTGAGTGCCTTGAAACTGCCAATGTTTTACTAATTTTTCGCCATCTGCAAACATCGCTTTTACGGTAAATTTTCGATTTGAAAATCCAGTAACGAATGCTGAATAATAGGCTTTAGCGCCTTTTATGCCTTTAATTTCAGGCACCGTATGCAATACTATTTTTTCGGAATAAGCGGTATCTAAAACAGCTACTTTTCCTTCATTAATAACTTGATCCCATACTTTTGTATAAAAATCAACATTTTTTTGAGATTGAATAGCGTTTTTATCCGCTTTACTTGTACAAGATGCAAGTAATCCAACCGCGACTAAAAGAAATACAATTTTTTTCATAGTTTGTTTTAATTGATTGATTAACAAACCTATACATTTAAATTTAGAATTCCTACAAATCAAAAGAAAAAATGCAGTTCAATTTTAAAAACCAATCTAAACACTTAGTAGTTTATGTTTATTTTTCGATACATTTGTTATATAAAAAAATAAATTTTATGAAAAGAATTTCCTTGTTACTAGTAATTGTAAGCCTATTTTTGGACTCTTGTATACCCTTCCGAACCCTAAATTCTACAACGTATATTAAACCGAAAGAATCCTTTTTATTGGGAAATAATACCCACGGAAAATTTTCAGCAAAAGTCACTAATACTTCTGTTACACCTATAACAATATGGAAATGCCCAATAGATGGCGGAAAGCATTCTCCAATAACACTCAACCCATCAACCACAATAAAAGTGAAAGTAGAAAAGAATACAGCGCTAAAAATTCAAAATGACTCTGAGGAGCAAATCTCCATTCAACTTAAAGTTAGCGGAGATGTTGGACTGTCGATGGGGTATCAAAAATAATTAACAAAAAACCCGATACTTTCGTATCGGGTTTTCGTTGTCGATATTTAACGCAAACATAATTAACTTAGAAATATAGAA
The DNA here is from genome assembly GCF_937876455.1 of uncultured Flavobacterium sp. Taxonomy (GTDB): domain Bacteria; phylum Bacteroidota; class Bacteroidia; order Flavobacteriales; family Flavobacteriaceae; genus Flavobacterium. Next base: position 8,458 of record NZ_CALFIG010000336.1, on the reverse strand, counting down.
CGAACTAAAGTTCGTATACCTGAAGCCCACTGGGCTTCCTCCTCTTAATATCAAATCCCTCATGGGCTCTTCTCGCCCATGAATAATAGGTATAAAAAAAGAGCAACATTTTCATGTTGCTCTTTTTAGTAGCTCCCCCTCTTGGGCTCGAACCAAGGACCCTCTGATTAACAGTCAGATGCTCTAACCAACTGAGCTAAGGAGGAAGGTATTTGTCTTTTTAGCGAGTGCAAATATAACTGAAAATTTATATTCGCAAAAATATTTGTATACTTTTTAAAAATTATTTTTTACTGATAATTTCAACAATCCATTGATAAATATCTTTTCCAAAAGTAAGCGCCATCAACGAAAGTAAAATAACCATTCCGGCTGTTTGCACATAGCCTGCAGCCTTATCGGATAATTTTTTACCTGTTACCATTTCAACTATAGTAAACAAGGCATGTCCGCCATCTAAACCTGGTATAGGTAACAAATTCATAAAAGCTAAACCTATAGAAAATAGCGCTGTAAAATTCCACACAAATTCCCAATCCCATGTGTCTGGCAATTGACGTGCAATACCAATAGGGCTTTTTACTTGTTTATACGCTTCTGTTTTAGGTTTTAGTATTAATTTAAACTGTTTTACATTGTACACAAGCATTTGCCAAGATTCTTTTACCGCTGCTGGTATGGCTTCAGCTAAAGATAATTTAGTAGTGATTTGGAAATCTAACTTGTCTTGAATTTTATATATAAAACCTAACTTTCCTTCAGAGCTTACTTTAGCTTTGATTGTCAGCGGATTTTTATTGCGTTCAATTGTTAGGGTTATGGAGTCGTTTTTATGATGTGCCAAATCTTCTGCAAAAAGATCATAAAACGAAAATTTTTGACCATTTAATGCTTTTATCACATCTCCTTTTTGAAGTTTCGCTTTTGCGGCTTCGCTATTTGGTGTAACCGAATCAATACTAATTGTTTGTAATCTGGGTTTTACGAAGTTTTTACCTTCTGAACCCAATATTAATCCTTTTTGTTCGTCTGTTAAATGTAAAACGACCTTTTGTCCGTTTCTGTCTAACACCACTTCATTGCCTAAAAGTACGTCAATGATTAACCAATTGAATTTAGGTTGTGTTTTTCCGTCAACACTTACAATTTTGTCGCCATTTTTAAACCCTACTTTTTCACCCACTTCGCCAAAAGCTAATCCTTTTTCTTGAATTTTTTCGGTGGCAATGTATTTTTGTCCCACAGTGGCATACATAACGGTATAGATAAACCACGCTAAAATAATGTTTACAATTATTCCGCCTAACATTACAATAAGTCTTTGCCAAGCTGGTTTTGAACGAAATTCCCAAGGTTGTGCTTCTGATTTCAGTTGCTCCGTATCCATGCTTTCATCAATCATTCCTGCAATTTTAACATAGCCACCTAAGGGTAACCAACCAATACCCCATTCTGTATCGCCTATTTTCTTTTTTACCAATGAAAAACCAACATCCATAAACAAATAGAATTTTTCTATTCTCATTTTAAATGCTTTTGCAGTTATATAGTGTCCAAATTCATGAAGTATAACTAATACGGAAAGAATAAATAATATCTGCGCTAATTGAATCATTTTGTGCTATTTTGGTTTAAAAGACAAAAGTAAGGTTTTCACCTTACTTTTTTAAACAAATTTGTATTCTACTTATTTTTTTATGAAACTTTTATGAAATACGCCTTCAGCCGTTTGAATTTCTACCCAATGAAGCCCAACAGATAGAGCGCTTACATCTAAATCTTTTGAAAAGTAATTTCCCTCTAACTGACCAAGTGCATTCACTATTTTCACTTCTATTACATCTATATTTGTAGGCAATTGAATATGCAATTCATTACTTGTAGGAACTGGATATAAAGAAATTGTGTCATTGACTTCAAAGGATTCATTTCCTAGCGTTACCGTATTGTTTTTGGAAACAATGTGCTTATCTGGGTCAAACTGCACTCCTGTGATTACAAATGGAACAGAAACAATAAACGATTCGCCATTTACTGTATTGTTGACTACTACATCATGTGTTTGTCCGCCACTTCCTAGTAAACGAATTGGCAATGGCATTTCAAAATAACTCACACTACTATGTGATTGGGTTTGATTCACCGTTATTTTAGCTTGTCCTTGTGCCCAATTTTGAGCTGTTATTGCATAGGTAGGATAGCCTTGATTGTAAATCCAATCGTTAAAAAACTCTGTTAAACTGCTGCCATATACCGCTTCTAAATGTGATTTCAAATTAGCTGTTACCGCATAGCCATAAGCTAAAGCAGGGTCGGCCAAATAATTTTTTAATGCTTGAAAAAACATTGTATTCCCTAACTTCCATCGCAACATATGCGTAACCATTGAGCCTTTGTCGTAGGTTAATCTTGAAGAAAAAATTCTATTTACATTTGTTAAATCACTATCTTGTAGGTATACATAACCCGAAGTTTGAGAAGTAATATTATTAATTTTTCCATTTTTCCAAGACACAAAAGAAGTTGCGCCATCAAGATTTTCAACAACCAAGCCCGACATGTATTCTGTAATTCCTTCGTTTAGCCATATATCTTTCCATGTTCCGCACGTAATTTTATCTCCAAACCATTGATGGGCCATTTCATGTGCAATTAATCCTCTTCCAAAACTACCCATAAAAGAAACGGTAGTATGTTCCATTCCTCCTCCCCAGCCAAATTGCGCGTGTCCGTATTTTTCAGTTCTAAAAGGATAGGGTTCTAATAAAGATTCATATAAATTAATGATGGTGGGAGTAGTACCTAATTGAGTGGCAGTTGTTGCGGTAGCATACGTTTCTGGATATATATAATTTACTATAGGAAAATAAGGACTTGCCAATGTACCTAAACCACCTTGTTGATTATAAATTTGATAGTTAGTTACTGCAATTGCTACTAAATAAGCAGGTATTGGGTAATTGTGTTTAAAAAAAGTTGTTTTCGAATTTCCTACTGTAACTTCACTTTGTTGCCATCCGTTAGCCACACTTACATAACTTGAAGGTGCGGTTATATAAATATCAATACTGTTAATTTTGTCGTTCAAGTCTTGTTTACAAGGCCACCAATCTCTTGCACCATATGGCTCTGAAAGTGTATATAAAACAGGTGTGCCATTGTGTACATCCGTTGTAAAAGCAGCTTCTCCTGTAGGTGGAGCGCCCGAGTAAGTAATTGTTACAGTAGCACTTGAACCCGCAGCTAAAGAAGTGGGTAAATTAATAACCAATTCATAATTAGCTTGCGTAAATGTCAAATTAGAATTATTCATAGTTACACTGCTCACTGTAAGCGCTGTTGCCATATCAAAAGTGACTGTACTCATAGTAGATAAGGCGGTAAACGTTGTTTTTACTACCCCACTAATGCTGTAAACTGCAGGATCTACTGTAAATCTAAGTTCGTGATAGGTGATGTCATAATTTTGCGTGTTTGGATTCACTTGAAAATTTAACAACGAAGACGCGGCTTTCATTTCAGCTTCTGCAATTGATGATGTGCTTTCAAGATTTTGACAAAAAGCCAACGTAAAATTACAAATCAAAACGATTATAGCTATTTTTCTCATAATTTAACTAAATTATACAGTTGGCTAAAATAACAAAAAAAATGCGCATTCTAAATTTTGTATTTATTTCATTACTAATTTGCCAATTTGTTTTGTAATATAGTTTAGTATTTTAGTACAATTTACTACATTTGCTATCCAAAATAATTCATTATGTTACAAGTACATTTTATTAGAGAAAACAAAGAAGAAGTAGTCAGCAGATTAGCCAAAAAGAATTTTGATGCCGCTACTATTGTAAATCTTGTTGTAGAGCTAGACGAAAAAAGAAGAGCTACGCAAGTGGAATTAGACAATCTTTTAGCCGAATCTAATAAAATTTCCAAAGACATTGGTGAATTAATGAAAAATGGCGAAAAAGCAAAAGCCGAAATTTTAAAAGAAAAAACATCTCAAATCAAGGAAAAAACCAAAGAGCTAAATGATGTTTTAAATGAAACATCTAGCTTACTTCAAGAAGAACTCTATAAACTTCCAAATTTACCAGCTGATATTGTACCTGCTGGAAAAACGGCTGAAGATAATTTGAATGTGTTTCAAAAAGGAACAATTCCTGTGTTACACGAAGGTGCTTTACCGCATTGGGAGTTAGCAAAAAAATATGACATCATTGATTTTGAATTAGGTGTAAAAATTACAGGTGCAGGATTCCCAGTATATAAAGGCAAAGGTGCTAAATTACAACGTGCTTTGATTACCTATTTTTTAGACAAAAACACCGAATCGGGTTACCAAGAATACCAAGTGCCTCACGTAGTAAACGAGGCGTCTGGATTTGGAACAGGACAATTACCTGACAAAGAAGGACAAATGTATCACATCGGTATTGATGATTTATATTTAATACCAACAGCAGAGGTTCCTGTTACGAATTTATTTAGAGATGATTTAGTTCAAGAAAATGATTTGCCAATTTTGTGTACAGGTTATACGCCTTGTTTTAGAAGAGAAGCCGGTTCATATGGCGCACACGTGAGAGGACTTAATCGTTTACATCAGTTTGACAAAGTTGAAATTGTTCGTATTGAAAAACCTGAAAATTCATATGCAGCCTTAGACGGCATGGTAGAACATGTAAAAGGTATTTTAGACGAATTACAATTGCCATATAGAATATTGCGCCTATGTGGTGGAGACATGAGTTTTGCTTCGGCATTGACTTACGATTTTGAAGTGTTTTCAACTGCTCAAGACAGGTGGTTAGAAATTTCTTCAGTCTCTAACTTTGAAACTTTTCAGGCTAATCGATTAAAATTAAGATATAAAGATACTAACGGTAAAAATCAATTGGCACATACTCTAAACGGAAGTTCTTTAGCTTTACCAAGAGTTTTAGCGGGTATTTTAGAAAATTATCAAACACCAGAAGGTATTGTAATTCCTGAAGTATTAAGAAAATATACGGGATTTGATATGATTAATTAATCGTAAAAAACATCCCAACCTTGCACTAAATTAACTAAAAATGGTTTAATTTAGTGCATTGTTTTTTTATGCATAGATTGTATTACATATTCGGATTGTTTTTCACCCTTTTTGTTTCGGCACAGAACGAACAATTAGCGCTTAATTATTTCGAAAAAGGCGAATATGACAAAGCCGCTGCATTATTTGAAGAAATTGCAATTAAACAACCTAGTAATTCTTTTTATATCCAAAAATTAGCCAGTTGTTACCAACAGCAACAAAATTATGCTAAAGCGGAAGAATTACTTTTTTCAAAATACAAAAAGTTCCCAGCGCCTAGCTATTTAATTGAAATAGGGTACAATTACCAGTTGCAAAAAAATCAAACCAAAGCAACCAACTATTACGAAAAAGCACTTGCAACAATTCAAGAAAACGCAAACAACACCTATAGCGTAGCACAAACTTTTGAGCAAAAAAGTCTATTAGAATGGGCTTATAAAACCTATGAATTAGGACAAAAATCTAATCCTAATTTAAATTTTGACTACCAAATGGCTTTATTGCAGGGTCAACTGGGAAATTTAGACACCATGGTTAGCAAATTGCTAGACTATGCTTATAACAATCCTAATAGCACCATTAATGTTCAAAATCAGTTAACATTCTTTTTGCAAGAAGACACAGAAGGTACTTTTTTAGTAGCATTGAAAAAAGAATTATTGCTTCGCACACAAAAAAATCAAACCGTATATTGGAATCAGTTTTTAAGTTGGCTTTACATTCAACAAAAAGAGTACAACAAAGCTTTTATACAAGAAAAGGCTATTTATAAACGAAATCCAGAATCTTTTGAAGACATTATTCAGTTAGCACAACTTTGTATTAATGACAATGATTTAGAAACAGCCAGTGTTATTTTTTCGTTTATTATTGAAAACACTTCTGACGAAGAAACGCTTATTTTGGCGCAGTATTACATATTGAAAAATAAAATTAATGCTGCAAAGCCTGAGAATTATTCGGAACTAAAAACAGAAATAGATGTGCAAATTGCGCGTTATAAAAATTCGCCTTTTGCTTTAGATTTACAACTCTTAGCGGCTCATTTTTACGCGTTTCATTTAAATCAAGTGGCTATTTCCAAAGAAATTTTAAACACTTTGCTTCAAACACCAATAAACACAAGGCAAAAAGCAAAAGTTAAAATGGAAACAGCAGATGTTTATGTTTATGATGAAAAATTTAATCAGGCCATTATTTATTATGCCCAAATAGAAAATGATTTACCAAATGATGAACTAGCTCACGAAGCTACTATGAAAATGGCTAAAACAAGCTTTTATAAAAAAGATTTTGATTGGGCAATGAAACAAGCCAAAGAATTAAAACAAGCTTCTACCTTACTTATTGCAAATGATGCAGTAGAATTATTTTTACTAATTAGTGATCATTCTGCGGAAGATTCTTTGCGGGTTGCACTTCAAGATTTTTCACATGCCGATTTTTTAGAATATCAAAATAAGCCTAAAGAAGCATTAACTGCTTTTTTACAGGTTTTAGAAAAACACAAAGGAACAAGCATTGAACCTGCAACAAGTTATAAAATAGCTCGTAATTATGAAAAAACGGGAGACTATGAACAAGCCCTGAACTATTACAAGCAAGTATTAGAACTTCATAAAGATTGTATTTATATTGATGAAGCCTTATTTTTTAGTGCTGAAATTTTTAGAAAATATAAAAGTGACTATGAAAAAGCAAAAGGCTATTATGAAAAAATTGTATTGGAACACCCTGATAGTATTTATTTCACAGAAGCTCGAATGCAATACAGGCTTTTGAGAGGGGATAAACCCGAAGGGAGTTAAAATGTTTTTATATTTGTAAAAAAAATAACTAATGAAATTTAACACTAAAGTAATTCATGGCAATCAACACCATGATCCAAGCACTGGCGCTGTTATGCCTCCTGTGTATCAAACTTCTACCTTTGTACAAAAAAGCCCTGGTCAGCCCATAGGCAATTATGAATATAGTCGTGCTGCCAATCCAACTCGTACAGCTTTAGAAGAGGCATTAGCGAGCATTGAAAACGGCACAAGAGGCTTAGCTTTTTCTTCTGGATTAGCAGCTACAGATAGTGTGTTGAAATTATTAAAACCAGGTGATGAAGTCGTTGCTATGGACGATTTATATGGGGGCACGTATCGTATGTTTTCGCGTATCTATCAAGAGTTTGGAATAAAATTCCATTTTGTGGATATGAACGATTTAGACAAATTTGAATCCTTAATAAACGTAAACACCAAACTTGTTTGGGTAGAAACCCCTACTAACCCGTTAATGAAATTAGCTGATATAGCAGCTATTGCAACTATTACTAAAAAACATCAAATATTGTTTGCTGTAGATAATACTTTTGCTACGCCTTATTTGCAAAAACCCTTAGATTTAGGCGCAGATATAGTTATGCATTCGGCAACTAAATATTTAGGTGGCCATAGTGATGTTATCGCAGGCGCTTTAATTGTAAAAGACGAAGCATTAGGTGAGAAATTACATTTTGCACAATTTGCCACCGGAGGCACTTTAGGACCAATGGATAGTTATTTGGTTTTAAGAGGAATTAAAACATTACATTTACGCGTACAAAGACATTGCGAAAATGGAGCAAAAGTGGCTGCTTTCCTAGCGCAACATTCAAAAGTAGCCCGTGTCTATTATCCAGGGTTAGAAAGCCATCCTTTTCATGAAATTGCTAAAAAGCAAATGATTGGTGGTTTTGGTGGAATGGTATCTTTCACTTTTACATCGGGCGCTAAAGCCGATGCTATTTCTTTTTTAGAAAAATTAAAAGTGTTCACCTTAGCTGAATCATTAGGTGGAGTAGAATCATTGGCTAATCATCCTGCATTAATGACACACGCTTCTATACCTGAAGACAAACGTAAAGAAATTGGAATCACAGACGATTTAGTGCGCTTAAGTGTAGGTGTAGAGGATATAGATGATTTACTACTTGACTTAGAACAGGCTTTTAAATAAAAACAAAAATCCCGATGTAACCATCGGGATTTTTTATGTTGAAAAATAATCGTTTGATTATTTTTTCTTTTTTGCTCCTTTTTCTGCTTTTGCAGCTTCTTGAGCAGCCTTCATTGCCGCACGAGAAATTCTTACTTGACAAACCACAGTGTTGTCTGGGTGAAGAATTTTAAAGTTTTTTGTTTCTAATTTAGTAACATATAATTTGTTACCCATTTCTAATTCAGAAATGTTTGCTTCAACAAAATCAGGTAAGTTTGCTGGTAACGCTCTTACTTTTAATTTACGTTGATTTAAACGTAAAACACCTCCTAAAAGCACCCCTGGAGAAGTTCCTGTAATTTTAACAGGTACTTCCATAGTGATAGATCGGAAGAGCGTCGTGTAGGGAAA
>NZ_CALFIG010000335.1 GCF_937876455.1 uncultured Flavobacterium sp. | reverse complement strand
GATTAAAATCATTTCTCAAATTTCCGCGGAATTAAAAGAGAATTTAAATATAGAAAATGTTGTTATTCAATTGATTAAACTTAGTTTTGAGTGTAAGTTATATCAACAAGAGAAGAAGATGTCCTTGGTTCAATCTACCATGTTACAAATTCGCAATCATAAAGTTAATTTGCTAGATCAGCTACGTGCAGCAGGATTTGAGGGGTTGGCTGAAGAATTCAATAATAAAGTTTCAACGGTAGTTGGAGATCTTGTTAAATCGGCCATAGAAAATAAACAAAAAGAATTGATTCTTTCTTGTAGAAAAGGAGAAATTTTACCGGCTTCAAACACTGATGCTTTTGAAAAAATTCGTCTTGATTGTGTCAATGAAATGCAGATGATTACCAGAATTAATGCCCAGGTAGAAGCTGTTTTAGAGTTTGCTAAAATGGGGTGGAACGTTATTGCAACTCAAAGAAACCCTGAAAATGAATTAGATTTCAATAAGTTGCCAAATGTGAAAATGTATTCTCTTGATGTTACCAATCTTGAAAGTATTAAACAAACAATATCACAAGCACAAAAGGATTTTGGGAAAATAGATGTAGTAGTTAATAACGCAGGTTACGGTGTTGATGGCGCATTTGAAGCAATGTCAGATGAAATTATTGAAAAACAATTTAACACGAATGTTTTTGGGTTGATGCGTGTGACAAGAGAAGCGATAAAGCATATGAGACCAAATGGTGGGGGAATGATTATTCAAATTTCAAGTATGGGTGGTAAAATCACATTCCCCTTATATAGTATTTACCACGCTACTAAATTTGCAGTGGAAGGTTTTACAGAGTCGTTACATTATGAGTTAAGTCAATTTAATATAAAAATGAAACTCATTGAGCCAGGTCCAATTGTCACTGATTTTTATGGAAGAAGTCGACAATTTATTAAACCAACTGACACAAACCAATATGATGGGTTTATTCAAAAGTTTAATGAGGCTGCCGAAAAAGTAATGAAAGATGCTGAAGGTCCAGAAGTTGTAGCAAAAATGATTTTCAAATCTGCAACTGACAATAGTAATCAAATGAGATATGCTGTGGGTAAACCCGGTCCTATGTTGTTGATGCTAAGAAAATTGCTTTCAGATAAATTATACTTTTTGATGGTTAGAAAAAGTTATAATTTATAACTAAACCTCCTGTATACTTGCAAGAAGTTAACCCTTTAATTTCCTGATAGTCATATACTCAATCATTGAATTATAGCTGCATCTTTCGTCTGTAATGGGAGCCAAACTAGACAAGCCATCAGAAATGATGGCTTTTTCTTTTGATAACCAAGTCCATAATTGAGGTCGCAATTTGCGACTTCAAGCTGTAGCTAGGACAAAAACACTTCAGCTGGAATATTTAATTCTTGATGAAACAACTTAGCTAACTCCAGGGTCAATGGCTTCTTTTTGTTTAGTAAAGATGATACATATCCTTTGCTACCCATTTTGCCAACAAGGTCTTTATTCTTCAATCCTAACTCGTTCATTTTAACTTTAATGGCATCAATTGGATCTGGAAGTGGAATGGGATAGTTTGCATCTTCATATTGTTTAATTAATAGAAGTGCGACTTGTAGCTTTTCACCTTGTGGAGTATTTGATTTTACCTTATGCTCAAACTGAACATCTACCCAATCAAGGCATTGCTCATACTGTTTTTTAGTCTTTATAATTTTCAATTCCATAACCATTACTTTTTATATTGTATTGTTGTCACATCTATTTTATCATAATCACTATGTGTTCCAAACCATTTGATCTGTATCGCTTTAAACTCAAACATAATCCTTATCACTAGTCTATATTTGTTACCCATTATATTAAATACAACTCTATCATCACTCACTAAGCTTACATTTCCATATACCTTTTTAAGTTCATTAAAACTTTTAAATTCTGATATAACTAATTCATGATACCATTCAAATAAAGCAACCCTTGCCTTAGGGTACTTTTTTGCATATTCAAGTAGCGTTCTTCTGGTGATGATATTAAACACAATGCAAAGATAATAAGTTTACTAATAGAAAACTTTCTAAATTCAGTCTATTTTGAAAAAGCTGCAACTTTGGTACGTAATGCCAGCCAAATTGGACTGCCATCAGCAATGATGGCTTTTTCATATATTTACTGAATGAAAACATTTCTTTTTGTTCTTACCTTTTTACTTTGTGGAAATTCATATTCCCAAAATAAGTTAAGTTCCCAAACATTTAATCCCATTGAAGTTTGTCATTCAGATGACTTGATTATCATTCAAGTTTCCGATAATACATTTTTGCATACATCATTTTTACAAACCAATGATTTTGGGAATGTTCCCTGTAACGGAATGATAGTTAGAAATAGTAATGAAGTGGTTGTATTTGATACACCTACCAATAATAAAAGTGCAGAAGATTTAATCAAATTCATTAAGGAAAATCTTCACTGTAAAATAAATGCGATTGTTCCCACTCATTTTCACGATGATTGTTTGGGAGGCCTATCCTCGTTTCATAAGTTCGGAATCCCTTCATTCGGAAATCTTAGTACCATTGAATTAGCGAAGGCAAATAAAGCGGTCGCTCCAAAAAGCGGATTCAAAGATGCGCTTAAAATAAGACTTGGAAATACATATGCTATTGTAAAATATTTTGGACAAGGACATACAAAGGACAACGTTGTAGGATATTTTCCTAAGGATAATGTATTATTTGGCGGCTGTTTAATAAAAGAAGTAGACGCGACAAAAGGTTATCTAGGAGATGCAAATGTTAATGAGTGGTCGAATACGGTTAAAAAAATCAAAAGGCAATACCCTAATGTTAAAATTGTTATACCTGGTCACGGAGCAATTGGAGGTAAAGACCTGCTAGATTACACGATTAAATTATTTAAGACCAATTAGTTTCGGTTTTCTTTTCAAAACAATATCCGATAACAAAAGCAAAAAAAATATGAAAAAAATACTTCAATCTACAATGCGCTTGTTTACAAATCTTCTTATTCATTTATATCACTCCAACTCTTTGAATGACAATCTGGTGATATTTTCTTGAGCTTCCGTCCTGAATGGAACGGAACTCTCGCTTACGCTCACATGCAGTTGGGTGTTTCTCACGCTGCGATCGCGTTTGTGGTTTCTGAGAATGGACAAAAATTTGTTCACACTCTTGAGTCTCCACTGAACTACAGTAGCCCCATGAACTCTCAACACCACTATAACGAATTGGACGCAATTCACGTGC
>NZ_CALFIG010000334.1 GCF_937876455.1 uncultured Flavobacterium sp. | reverse complement strand
GTTTATATATTTATGCCTATTTTTGAAACATGTATAAATATGTAGTCGCTTTTTTTCTTTTTTGTTTCGGTATTTCTGCTAGTTATAGTCAGGAAAAAACGGCTACACGAAAAACAAAAAAACTGCTTTATACTTCAAAAGAAATTTTAGTAGACTCCTTACCTGTTTTTAGTCCGTCTTTAAAAATTTATACTTCAAAAAAACAAGTTGTTGATAGCTCCTATTATTTTTTTGATACTACTAAAAACACCCTATTATTTAAAAAAATAGTTGAAGATACAATAGAGATTACTTATTTTAATTTGCCTCAATTTTTAACAAAAACCTACGCTATATATGATGACAAAAAAATTGTTCCCAATGAAGCTGGAAAATTACTCACATTAGAAGAAAAAAAACCACTTAAAAGCACACCCCTCTTTAATGGTTTACAAACAAATGGTAGCATTTCAAGAGCTGTGACTGTTGGAAATAATCAAAACACGGTATTAAATTCTAATTTAGATTTACAAATTTCAGGAAAACTATCGAATGATGTAACGTTAAGGGCGTCTATACAAGACAGTAATATTCCATTACAAGAAGGGGGTTATTCACAAAAATTAGATGAGTTTGACCAAATTTTCATTGAATTAGCCGCTAAAAATTGGGGTATTCGAGCGGGTGATTTATTTTTGGAAAACAGGCAAAGCTCATTCTTAAATTTTAATAAAAAAGTTCAAGGACTCAATGCTAAATTTACTTGGGGCAATATGCAACACCAAACCACTACTCATCTTGCTGCTGCTTTAGTAAGGGGACAATATGCTAAAAGTAATTTTACAGGTCAAGAAGGCAATCAAGGTCCTTATAAATTAAGAGGTACAAATGGTGAATTATACGTGCTGGTAATCTCTGGATCTGAAAGAGTTTACATCAATGGAATACTACTAGAGCGAGGAGAAAACAAAGATTATATCATTGATTACAATGCTGGAGAAATTATTTTTAATGCTACAAAACCCATTACTTCAGAAATGCGAATTGTTGTAGAATACCAATATTCTGACAGAAATTTTACTCGTTTTTTAACTTATGGTGGACTACAACATGAAAGAAATGCTTTCAAAATTGGCTCCTATTTTTATTCCGAAAGTGATGTTAAAAATCAGCCTTTACAACAATCCTTATCGCAGGAGCAAATTCATGTTTTACAAAATGCTGGGGATGATATAGCGCTCATGAATGCGCCTTCTGCTTACATAGACAGTTATTCTGAAAACAAAATATTGTATCGCAAAACAACGGTTGGAAGTACCGAAGTGTTTCAATTTTCTACTGATGCTTCGCAAACTTTATATAATGTAAAATTTTCGTTTGTTGGTGACAATCAAGGCAATTATATACTAATAAGTACGAATGCTATTGGAAAAATTTATGAATACATCGCTCCCATTGCTGGTATCCCACAAGGAAATTATGAACCCATCATTCGATTAATTGCGCCTACAAAAATTCAAATAGCAACAGTAACAAGTAGCTATATTCCCTCAGAGAAGACAAGTGTTGAGGCAGAATTAGCAACAAGTACATATGACAAAAATTTATACTCATCCATAAACGATTCTGACAACAAAGGTATTGCAGGAAAAATTAAAGCAAAACAACGCTTGTTTTCTAAAAATATGACTGTAAATGCATTTAGTTCATTGTATTATGTACAAGAAAACTTTAAGCCCATTGAGCGTCTTTATAACATTGAATTTGCAAGAGACTGGAACATTTTAAATCCTATGGGTAACCAATTACTACTTAATGGAGGTATTGATTTCAGTTCACACACAACAAGAAAATGGCTATTGAAAGGTACTTATAATTTTGAAAAATTGATGTACACCCTAACTTTTTCGGGGAATAAACATAATTTTCAAACTATTGTCAAAAAAAGCGGTTTTGTTTTTCAAACTAACGGAAGTGCGATGAAAAGTAGCAGCACTTTAAATGAAACTAATTTTGTAAGAAACCAAACCACATCAAAATACCATTGGAAAAAAAATTATATAGGAGGTAACTTTCGGTATGAATACAATAAAGATTTTAATAGTGCCACTCAGAATTTAACAACCCATACACAACGGTTTTCAGAATTTGGAAATTTTATTGGAAGAGGAGATTCTACAAAAGTTTTTACTGAAATTGGTTACTTGATTAGAACGAATGATAGTTTAAAAAACAATGCTTTAGAGCGTGTCAATCAATCATTTTCAACCTATATACATACACAATTAGTTAAAACAGATACAAGAAGTTTGCGCGTATTTTTAAATTATAGAAATTTAAAATTTACTAATGGGACGAATAGCCAACCTTCTTTTAATAGTAGAATTGCTTATTCAGATAGTTATTGGAACCAATTACTTCAAAACACTACATTTTATGAAACTTCATCAGGTACCATTGCGCAGCAAGAATTTACCTATTTAGAAGTCGATGCGGGGCGTGGTATTTACATGTGGAATGATTATAACGGAAATGGTATTCAAGAATTACAAGAATTTGAAATTGCTACTTTCCCTGATTTAGCAAAATATGTGAAAATATTTTTACCCAATCAGGTATTTATCAATACGTTTCAAAACCGTTTGAGTCAATCTATTACTTTTAATGGCGCTGTATGGCAAAATGCAACTGGTATTAAAAAAATAGTTTCCAAGTTTTACAATCAGACTGCTTTCATACTTGATGAAAAAGTAAAACGTTCGGCAAATAATTTTGAATGGAATCCATTTACCTACAATGAAAACGAACTTATTGGATTGAATCAATCGTTTAGAAATAGCTTGTTTTATAACAAAGGTAAGCAACGACATACCGTTGCCTACAATTACACCTCAAACGCTGTAAAAAATTTATTAAACTTTGGCAACCAAGAAAATCATTTACGCGCACATCAAATCCAATATGCACATTTAGTAAAAAAATTCTGGTTGTTACAATTTATTGCTGGTAGTGGAAATTCAAAAAGTAAGTCGGATAACTATGCGAGTAGAAATTTTGAACTCCACACATTAGATTGGCAACCCAAAGTGAGTTTTTTGTTCTCAAAAAATGCAAGTTGGGAAGTATTTTATAAAAATAGTACAAAAAACAATACTATTGGAAACTTAGAATCCTTAAAGCAACAACAATTTGGAACACATTTTATTTGGAATAGTTCAAAAGGCCTCACAAGTAATGGAAGTATTATATATTACAATAACGATTTTAAGGGAAATGCTACATCTCCCGTTGGATTTCAGCTATTAGAAGGATTACAGGCAGGAAAAAATACAACTTGGCAAGTAAGTTTACAAAAAAGCATGACACAATATTTAGATATATCAATAAACTACCAAGGAAGAAAAGCAACGAATAGCCCTGCTATTCACACAGGAACTATTCAATTGCGTGCGTTTTTTTAGAACGTTGTACTTATTTGAATACCTAATCCAGTACTTGGTGGAACAAATCTACACACACCTCCTGCACAAACTAATCCGCCTCGTTGTCTTCCATAATTTAAGGCAATTCTAGTGCTCCCTTTTTTATATGCTGTTCCAAAATTATAAAAATGAATATCAAATAAATCTGTAGCATTAATTAAATGTGCATTTGCATCAAACCCATAATTAAACATATCTGTAGCAAAGAAAGACCATTTTTCGTTATGATTATATTCGACAGAACCTCCTAGCCAATTTTTTCTATCCGCATCAGCCCACATATGTTCTGCTGCTATTGTAAACGATTTTGCACGAGGTAATACAACAGTTGCTTCAGCAAAAAGGATGTTCGATTTTACTAATGATTTTTGAAAAATGCCTCGTATGTATTGATCATTATAATATTGATTGATATAGGTAATATTTCCTTTTACTTTTGAACTCAATTTTTTAGTGATTTCAATACTATAATCTGAAAAATACTTTTGACTTGATCCTAATATGTCTGTATGATAATTAGGTGCATATTCTCCATTAGAATTATAATAGGCATACGTTCCCTTTAAA
>NZ_CALFIG010000333.1 GCF_937876455.1 uncultured Flavobacterium sp. | reverse complement strand
CTTTTGAAACGGAATTGTCAAACGAAGCAGGAACGTAGCAGCTTGCTTATAACGGGATGCAGCTATACGCAGTTGTGTGTCGGATTTGTGCGGTGGAAAAATTGCGTATAGCTGCTGTTATATGAAGTAGGGATTATTTAGCAGAAACTTCATTTGGAACACGAAAATAAATTTAAAATAAAAGCCTTGGGCGGGCTTCGTAAAACCCGATAAATAAAATGGATAAATTATCTGACGCACCATTAGAGTCAATGGATGCACCAACACAAAGAGAACCTAAAATGGGCAAGGTTTACATCGGAACAAAAGTAATCCGTGCAGAACCTATGAGTAATGAAGCGTGGCTACGTTCACAAAACAAATGGCAGGAAGGACAAGAAACTGCTGGTGATGGCTATAAAGTTCAATACGAAGATGGTTACTTATCTTGGTCGCCTAAGTACGTTTTTGAACGCTGTTATCGTGAGCTTACACCACAAGAAGTAGGAATGGTAATCGAGTATTAATTATCAGTGCGGTGGGGCTTTTATTTTAAATTTCTAACGGAATGTTCAATCGAAGCTCTACCGCCCTATTTCATATAACGGTATTCGGCTTGGCGAAGTTGCCGAACACAAAACTTCATTAGAATTACAAATTTAAAAATTAAGATAAAATGTCAATAGAAAACGAAAACGGCAATTTTGCCAAACCGATGTTAGGCGATGTTTTTTCTAATCCATTCAAAATGCCTGATGAATACAAGGGTAAAACTACAAAGAATGGAGGGTTAACAAATTTTGCACCTCGTCAATGGACTGAAAAAGAAATTGAATGGGTAAATATGTTGAAAGAAAAAGGGTTTAATACAAAGCAAATAGCTGAATGTATTGATAGAGATGTAACTCAAGTTTCAATTAAAATAAAAAGATTAGGTAAAAAATCAATGACTTATAATCAAGGTCACTTTGAAGAAAAGTTTGCAGTTAATTACGATTTTGTAAAAGAAATTAAACCTAATTCAGTTCTTGATGTTTTTGCTGGATTTTCAAGTGTATATCATAAATTAAATTGTAAAAACGTAATTAGTAACGATAAAAACGAAAAATCAAATACAGAGTATCATTTAGACGCACTTGATTTTATTTGTCAAATGTATATTGATAAACGCAAATTTGATTTAGTGGATTTAGACCCTTTCGGGAGTGCTTATGATTGTTTTGATTTAGCTATTAAAATGGCAAAGAAAGGACTTGTAATAACACTTGGAGAATTAGGACACAAAAGGTTTAAAAGAATTGATTTTGTTCGTAGATATTACGGTATTGAAACGCTTGAAGATTTTACAACCGATAATTTAGTAAATCATATCATCAAAATTGGAGAAAGAAACAAAAAAACGCTGATACCAATTTATGTAAAGGATTGGAGAAATATCGCAAGAGTGTATTTTAAAATTGAGCAGTTAAAAATTACTGAACAATGGGATGTCAAATTGAAAACGGATGTTATTTAAAATATCGCCTAACTACTTGATACCCGCTACAATTAACAATCAACAACTTAGATTATGAGCACGCCCAAAAAAGTACATGAAAATGTACCTGAGTTCAAAAAGATGTACCAAGAGATACTCAGTAAAGTAATCGAAGCTAGAAACGCAAGTGGGTTAACAAAAAATCAATTAGCAGAAATTCTTGGCGTTGACAGGCGGAAAGTTTATAGCATGGAAGCTGGCGATGTTTCAGTTAGCTTACTTCTTCGCTCTGCTGACTTATTTAGTATTGAAGTGAAATTATCTTACGAAGCCTTTTAATAGTCAATTTAAACCACTCTATGCCATTCAGGCGACAAATACCCTCTAAGCTAAAGATATTGCATCCTAAGCTAACTATGTTAGAATTAAGGGCTATTATCAATCAAATATTCAATACTAAAACACAAGTGCTTACTCAGGCGAGGGTGTTTAGTGTTAAATTAAAGGGATTAGGCACTATTAGAACACATAAATCTAAGCTGCCCAAGAATATTAAGACTGCCCGCAAAAAGGATAAAATCAAAAAACGCAATCAGCGGAAAAAGAAAGAACTAACTAAAGAAAAACTATTATGGTAAAAAGTTGTAGTATTTTGCAACTTTTATTATTTTTACCAAGTATAAAGGACAAACATAAAAACATAAAACAAAATGAGCAGGTCAAATCCACAGGATTCATTAGCTAATCCCGCAAAAAAATTCATCTCATGGTCAGGCGAAGAAGGTAACTTTAACTATTGGGATAAAGAAGCTAAGAAAAAAGTAGTAATTGAAATCGGCCCGAAAAAGCCATTCCTATTCCTTTGGCTAGACGCACTCTCTACCATCAAAGGCTATTCAGACTCAGCAGGCTCAGGCTTTTGGAGTAATGAAGTGAGAAAGTTAGACAAAGAACCCCTCACTGTGCGCACAAAAGAAGGTATTGTTTGCAAAGGTCTTTATGCCAACATCAAAGACTCTGTTACCGCTAAAGGTGCTAAGTTCTGCCAATCAGTGTATGTTGCGATGAAGGGTGATGACGGTAAATTAGAAATCTGTAACCTACAATTATACGGTGCAGCCCTCACCGCTTGGATTGAGTTTGTAAAGGGTAAGAAGCTGTCTGAAATTGCAGTGAAAGTAACATCTAGCCTAGAGCAAAAGAAAGGTAAGACGGTGTACAGAACACCTGTATTTGAGGTAGTGCCGACTATTAAAGAAGAAACTAATGCTCAGGCTATTGAATTAGATAAGGAGTTGCAGGAGTTTTTAAAGGCTTACCTAGATAAAAACGCATCGGATACAAGTGAACCTGAAACGGTGGCGGACAAGGCGGAAGTTACAAAAGGACAGCCCACAGCAAGTCGCTCTAAGTTGGAGGAAAATACAAATTTCGCTAACGAGGCGAATGAAGTTGCCAACGACATCATCTCAGGCATGGCTTCAGACGAAGAACCGTTTTAATCATGGACTTGCAAATTAGGCACTACGGTAGGGTAAAGAATGGGAAGTTGATATTCGACATCCCATCTCTTTATGATGACCAACTAA
>NZ_CALFIG010000332.1 GCF_937876455.1 uncultured Flavobacterium sp. | reverse complement strand
GGGTTATTGGGTCAACGCCTCCTGTTGGCTCATCGAGAAAAACAATTTTTGGTTCGTGCAGTAATGCAACTGAAAACGACAATTTTTGTTTCCAACCCAATGGTAACGAACCTACTAAATTATTTGCTACTTCTTGAAGTTCTAATTCTTCTATTAATTGTGCGATTTTTTGTTTGATTTGTATTCTTGATAATCCATAAATTCCACCAAAAAAAGTAATGTTTTCTTTAATAGTTAAATCATCATACATTGAGAATTTTTGGCTCATATAACCAATACTTTTTTTTACCATATCGGCTTGTGAGTGAACATCAAAACCTGCAACATTGGCTTCACCTGAAGTAGGATTTGAAATTCCAATCAACATTTTCATAGCTGTTGTTTTCCCTGCTCCATTGGCTCCTAAAAAACCAAAAATTTCTCCTTTATAAACATCAAATGAAATGCCTTTTACAGCAGTAAAATGACCAAACTCTTTTGTTAAATTTTTTACAGATATTATTTTTTCTCTTTCCATTTTTTTGTTTATAAGTCCATGAAAACATCTTCAATGGTTATTGTAGCAGGTTTAATAATTATATCCGTATGATTTTTATTTTTCAAATAGGTTTGTAAATCGTTTGGATTGAAAGTTGCATTTTTATCTATGTAATGTACAAACTCACCAAAAGCATAAACACTGTATTGATTTGGATAATTTTTTAAATCGTGAATCAATCCGTGTGTGTTTTTTGCTTGTACATCATAAATTACTTTTTCGTAGTTGTTAATGATATTTTCAGGTGTTTCTATTTTTAAAATTTTGCCTTTTTGAATTAATGCAATTCTATCGCAAAGAGAAGCTTCATCCATATAGGGTGTTGAAACTAATATTGTAATGCCTTTTTGTTGTAATCTTTTTAGCATTATCCAAAATTCTTTTCGAGAAACGGGATCAACTCCTGTAGTTGGTTCGTCAAGAAATAATACTTTTGGAGCATGAATTAACGCACAACATAATGCTAATTTTTGTTTCATTCCGCCCGAAAGAGCACCTGCTCTTCTGTCTTTGAATGGTTCAATTTGAATGTATATGTCTTTAATTAAATCATAATTTTCCTCAATTGTGGTTCCGAAAATA
>NZ_CALFIG010000331.1 GCF_937876455.1 uncultured Flavobacterium sp. | reverse complement strand
CTATAATTAAATATAATTACTAAATTTGTAACCAAACGATAAAATTATGCCAAAACAGTTGACAGACGAATCCCGCCAAAAGCTACACAAGCACTTAAATGATAAGATCACGAAGGCGGCCGACGCGGTACGCAAAATTCAATACAATTACACTGAGGACCCAGAAACAAAGGAAATTACCTGGGGTGAAAAAAAGGCCACCCTTGACACTAAGGATGAAAAGGCTGTTCAGGGGTATTGGGATCAGATAAAGAATTGCCAGCTATCCCTTCGCCTTGTGTTTAACACGGGCTGGATCTCAGAATGGCGGGATGAACATATCCGGGTCGCCCAGGAAAAGGTAGATTCGGAATTGATGCCAAAAATTGAAGAAGCCGAAAAAGCGGTATCTGCAGCAGAAGGCGAAGAAGCGATACAACTGGCACAAAAGCACCTGGACGCTCTTAACCTGGAACGCGATCAGGCTTTAAAAAAGATCAAAGACCTTAAGCGTGCCAAAGGGTGCAATAAAAAGGATTGCTGGGGCCGTGGCTACTGCGGATTTAACGTAAGCACCGGCGAATATTCGTTTTGTAAATGCACGCTTGATACCATTCAATATTACAACGTAGATAAAGTATCTGATTAAGATGGCACAAAACACTAAGTATAAGCGGTTCCTGGCGGATAGAAACATAGACCAGAAAGATGTTTCTAAAGAAACCAAAACCACACCCAGCACGATTAACCTTTTCGCAAACGGTTACGCGAATATCACCACAGCCATTCTTAAGCGCCTGGTGATATTCCATCGCGTGAGCCCAAATGATATTTTGGATTGGGAAAGATGGATTGAGGAAGATGATGCAAAAAAAGCGGCAAAGAAAGCCAACCAGGCCGCGGCAAAAAAATAATGCAGATCGCGGGTAAATAGACAATTCCCCGCCTCTACATACAATGAATAGTGAACTTGACTTTTAACGTTTGGTGGTATGGTTAGTTGGGGATTAGATACTGACAACCTATTCATCGAGTAAAAAACTTAATAAATATAACTGAATATGAATACAGCAGAAAACCCCCAATTAACTATACCACGTGTTAGTTGCAGAGCTTTTGTTCTTGAACGAGCAAAAAAACATTTAGGAAATCGTTTCAGGCATTTTGGAACAGGAACTATATTAACAGGCGAAAACTTCACATGGTCAGTTCAGGTTGCTAAATGTTTTGGAGGTATGCACGTAGCTTATGGTAGATGGGTTGTTTGGTCGGCTTCAAAAGGTTGGTTAGCCGAGCCTTACAACTAACGGTTCTCGGCTTTGCGTTAGTGCCGCAATTGAAAAACTAACGCTCAAAATTTAAACAAAAGTTGATATGAAAAACGAAAGTTCAAAACAAGCACAAAAACAGGCATTACGCAAAACCGATGTTAGCGGTTCGTTGCTTGCGGAAATTAGAAGAGCCGTTGCAGACTATGTTAAATCAGAAGGATGTAGCTGCTGTCAAGATAGAGATGCTCATAAAGAAGCTGCTGAACGGCTCGGTAAACTTCTTAAAGTCAAAAAATATTCAGATGGTAGTGGGCGTGATTTTTACGCTTATGCAAGCAAGAAATGACCGCTAACGTTTTGCGGCTTGGCGAAGGCTGCCTAACGGATGCTCAAATTTCGCACAAATTTCAATGGCAGCTTTTGCCAAACCGCTGTTACCTGCTGGGCGGTTTATCAGTAGGGAATTAATTAAACAACGAAAATGAAACCAAAGAAATTAATCAGAAAGTTTATTACTGAAAAACTAAAAGAGGGTGAATGGGAAACCATTACCGACCAAGACGAATTGAATCGACTTTATGCAATTAAAGTTCGTGAGGAATTAGCAGAAATTCAAGCAAGCAACCATAAGGACATTATGGAATTTGTGGATTTGATACAGGTTGCTTTTTCCTTTGCAAAACAGAACGGATTTACTCACGAACAATTATCAGTTGCCTTAATTGAAAAGTCGGTTGAGAAAGGTTCTTTTGGTCGGTTGGCATTAAACAACTTGAATCCTGACAACCCAAGTAATAAACTTTATTTTGAAAACGTCACGTAGCCTTGCAGGTAACGGTTCGGGTATTGCCGAAGGCAGGGATTTACAGCATAAAAGTAACATAGATGCAGAAAGTTGAATTACATACCAAAGTTTGTTCGGAGCAGGTCAGCCCTGCTTTTGGCAATACCTTGTTAGGTGCAGTGCTTCTCACAAATTCAAATATAAATGGAAAAGAAATACGTAGTAAAAGATTTTGAGGCTCAAACTTATTATTGTGGTGAAGCCTACGGATGGGGTAAAGAAGCATACCTTGCCGATTACTTTGATACAGTAGAGGATGCTGAAAGATTTATTGACCGAGAAAACGGTAAGTTTCAAATTGAGTTGGTGTATGTCGTTTAGCATTGCACCTAACGAACAGGGCTTTGTGCAGCTATTGAATTGGCAGCACTTAGCTAAACAATAGTACAAAAGTTGCCGTGATATTCGTCAGCTTAATTTATAACCGTCCGCAATAGTTGCACAAAACCAAATGTTGCACGTTCGGCTTTTTGTCAAAACGAAGTTCTTTCATTTATTGGTTTTACTCAATGCTACAAGTCAAAAACGACTGCTCAAAAGCGTTGTGTCTAACCACATTATTTATAAACAAATTTGAGCAGTCTAAATAATATTATGGAAGTAATTGGATATATAATATTAAGTATTGGTATTGTCTGTGTTGGATGGCTT
>NZ_CALFIG010000330.1 GCF_937876455.1 uncultured Flavobacterium sp. | reverse complement strand
TGTTGCATTGCACGTATCACGACTTGGAAACGGTGCTGTTGGGAAGATTACAGTTATGCCTTTTCATAAGGTAAGACATGGAATAAATGGAGATTTCTATTTCAATAATACAATCGGTACTGAGAAATACGAAAAGGATAAATGGGTTACATTACAGCCATTTAAGGGTACTATTGCAAATTACACCGACATTATAGACAACAAAGAAAACTACGGTGGACGTGGTGAAATTCTTTATGTGTACGATGGCAATCCTTTTGACAGCGATATTTACCCTATTCCAGATTATGTTGCTTCACTTGAAGACTTAAAAACATCGAGTGAACTTTCTAAAATGGATTACGAAGCTGTTTTAAATGGCTTTGCGCTTGGTGGCATTATGACTTTTATAGGCATTGACGATACTACTGAAGATGAAGACGGTTTAACAGATAGACAAAAAGTCGAATCTGCAATGATGCAGTTTACTGGGTTGAAGAAAAACAAAGATGGATTAACAGACAGATTCGGTGTTATGACTAATTTTGTTGCA
Organism: uncultured Flavobacterium sp.; assembly: GCF_937876455.1. Classification (GTDB taxonomy): domain Bacteria; phylum Bacteroidota; class Bacteroidia; order Flavobacteriales; family Flavobacteriaceae; genus Flavobacterium. Next base: position 1,831 of record NZ_CALFIG010000330.1, on the reverse strand, counting down.
ACTACTGAGCAAGTCCCTACATTTACCGGCAATGACCCGAAACCAATTTTAGAGGCATCAAACACAAAGCGTGACATAATCGAACGTGCTGTTTGTAAATTGTTTGGTGTACATCCAGTGTTACTAGGATTTAGTGAGGCTTCCGTTTTAGGAAACGATAAAGCCATTGCACAAGCTAGTGATATGCTTAGAATTACTGTTAATCCAATTCAGCGACTAATTACCGAAACTTTCGAAATGCTTTATGGTACTGCTATTGATTGGACTATTTCTGAGTTTGGTGTTGAAATAAATATACCAAGTGAAGGCGATAGAATACTCAAAACGCTTAATTCGCTTTCTCCACTATTGGCTACTAAAGTTATTGATTTGATTCCACCTGAAAAGCTATTGAATGCTTTAGGTATTGAATCACCACAACCAACAACAACAGCACCATGATAAACGATATTTCAATATGGGTTACAGTTAATGATATTATTAAGTATTTCGCAATACTTTCTCCAAATACTCCTTTGCCACAAATTAACCAATGTATTTTCGATGCTGAGACCATGGATATGCCGTCTATTGTTGACGACCAATTAGTTGAAGATATTGACACTATGATTAATTCACCTTCATTAATCAAACCAGAACTAGACGAATTTTTTAAAATGGTGGTGTTGCCGTACATTTCGGCTTGTACGATGGTTCGGTATTCTCCATTTTTAGGGTTACACGTTACTCAATGGGGATTAGAACAATATGTTCAAGAAGGTTTTGGGGCAGTTACCGATAAAAGACGTGCTGAACTTTTAAATAGTTTTGAAGGCAAAAAAAATGTTTTTGAAATTAAGATGCTGAAATATTTAAGTGATCATAAATATACTTTTGACGGTGTTGTTTACAAGTCAAACGTAAAATGTGGTGCTAAAAAAAATACTCTTTCATTTTCAATAATCGGAGCAAATAAAAGATGGTAGATTGTGTTGACATATTGCGCTCAATTACAAAGTCGTGCGGAGATAACGTAGGCGGTGTCAATAAGCGTGTGTGGATTACTCAGCTACAACAAATTGAGAATTATACTTTTGATTCCTTAGGTTACGTTAATTCATTAGTTACAAAAGAAAACGGGAACACTAATTATCCATACGAACTAAAAAAAGTAATCAGTAAAAAAGGTAGTCACAGCGGAAATGTTGAAGCGATTGAAAACGTAAATATAGACGTATTTAAGCACACGGCAATATTAAAGGCATACGCAACAACACCCGAACAAAGAGATAGTTTAGTTAGTCTTTATGGCGCTAGTAAAGTAGTTGTGTTCTTTGAAACGGATAACGGGGAAATTGAAATTTACGGACTTGAAAATGGATTATACGCAACTGCATTAACTGGTAATACTGGTGAGCAAATGCAAGACGACACGGCATTTACATTTACTTTATCTGGGTTGCAAACATCACTTCCTAAGTATTTTTTGTATGGTGGCTCTTTGGCTACGTCAATAGCGTATTTAGACAATATCGGATTAACGCCAATTTATGAAATAGAATCATACACCGCCGGAACATCAACAATTGACTTCATCAACAACGGTGGTGACGATTGGGATATTAGTTTTCTTGCAACTCCAACAACATTACAATCTAGCGCAAACATTGTTCAGTACATATATAATGTAGAGTATTGGGTTGGAGGAGTACAAACTAATATTGAATCTGGAAGCAAGTCAACAAATTATACACTAAATTTTAAAAATTGCAAATAAATACAATATCTGGCTAAAGCAGAATTTATTTAATAGTGAAGATGCCTCCATAACTTATAGAGATCTTAATGAAAT
>NZ_CALFIG010000329.1 GCF_937876455.1 uncultured Flavobacterium sp. | reverse complement strand
GAAGACACTCTTTCCCTACACGACGCTCTTCCGATCTTAAACTACCGCTAACACGTGCTATACAAAAGAGGCGGTTTAGTGTTCCGCAGAAACATTCTGCTTTAATCAAATTTTGTACTCCGCATCAACTTTAGTGCTAATAATCGCCTCCTTCGTATAGCACCATACGTTAGGTGCAATGCTAAATGACACCATCACGATAAAATTTCTTATTCAAATTATGACAAGCAATCATCACATCTTCATAAGCACCTTTGTATCGTGTCTTATTTTCGTTGTGAGTATCTATCACTTCCCATTTGTTATTTACACAAATCTTTTGAAACCTTCTTTCGGTGCTTAGACTTGGCATTTTTATTTGTTCTTTAATTATTTCAATCATCTTTTCAAAATTTGTGAGAAGCACTGCACCTAACAAGGTATTGCCAAAAGTGGGGCTTTCGTGCTTTCTATAAACTTTTGTATCTATATTCATCTTTTGTACTTTTAATTAACTTTGGTGGTTTAATGCCCCACCTTCGGCAATACCCGAAACGTTATGCGTAATGTTAAGACAGCACTCTGCTAACCGAAATATCGTAATAATTTTTATCTTTTTCAATTCCTATGTATTGACGATTTAACTCTTTACAAGCTAATCCTGTTGTATTGCTACCCATACAATTATCCATTACTACATCATCTTCATTTGAAAACGCTTCTATAAGCCATTTAACTAATTCAACAGGTTTTTGAGTTGGGTGTAATTGGTCTTGCCTTCGCCATTGTTGAGCAAAATCTAAAATCGTTGTTGGATGTCTTGTTCCTTTGTTATCGGTTATTACACCAGCTATTCCATATTCCATATTGTTTACCTTGTTTGGTGTCCACTTTCTTTTATATGGCGTTCCTTCTGTAAGTTGTGGTTTATAGTATGAAGCACTTTTACCAAATACTAATACCATTTCGTGTTTTTTCATTGGCATATATTTAGCAGTCAAAGGACTTCCACATTTACTTTTCTTCCAAACCATATCGTATCTAAATAACTTTTCATTGCTCAAAGCAAGTTTAAAAGCAAATAACCCTGCACCAAACAAAACTATATTTCCTTTTGGTGCTAATATCCTTTCGTATTCTTTCCATAGGTTATTCAAGTCAAGTAAGCTATCCCATTTGTTTGCAGTTGTGCCATAAGGCAAATCGCATAAAATAAGATTTACGCTTTTATCAGCAATGTATGGAAACACATCAAAGCAATCAGCGTGGACTAAAACACTACGCATAACATCGGTTTTGCAATAGTGGGGCGGAAGTTGTAAATTCATCATTTGTAATTCTATTAAACATTAGTTGTGGGTTGAACATTTGTGCCTTGAAACCCCACCATCGCAAAGCCGTAAACGTTACCTGCAAGTGCTACGATACTACTACTATTGGACATTTGCGGGAGAAAATTTAAAAAGTTTTTCCACAGCTTTACTTGTCTGAACATTATTATTCATCCTTTGGTTTATTGCCTTTTGCCACACACATTCAAAATCGTCAGGTGCATTGTATTCACTTACGTAAACAATGTGTCCTTTTGTTGCCATATCTCTACACCATTGCCAAAATCTTTCGTGGTTAAAATCGTCTTTATACTTCCCTTTTGTTGCTTCGGTTTGGTATGGTGGGTCACAGTAAATAAAACTATTTTCAGGCACTTCTAAGCTATCATAACTACTATATATAAATTCAACACCTTGTAGGTTTTTGCTTTGCTTATTTACATTAGTTTGTGCCTCTAAACAATAGTTCCTTTTACCTAAATTATCACGTCTGTAACTACCAAACCAAGTAGCACCAAAACTTAATTGAGTTCCTGCATAACCAACAACCCACTTTTCATATAATTGTTTATTCGATTTTAACTCGTTGTATTTTACTTCGCTTATTTCAGGAGCAACAAAAGTCGGTTTACTCATTTCATTAAGTAAAGCAATAACATATTCGTTTAGGTCTGCACCTATTCTTTTGCCTTGCACCTTATCAATCATATTTCCTCCACCAACAAAAGGCTCAACCCAAGTTCTTTGCCCTCGTTCTTTTAACATTATCGGTAGTATTTCTTTTGCTATCCGATTTTTACTTCCCATATATTTCATCGCTAAAACTTTTTAAATTTTCTATTCGTTTTCAAATCAACATCCTGCTAAATAACCGCACCAGCAGGTAACAGCACCTATACGCAATTTCCCCAACGCTCAAAGCCAACTCACAACTGCGTATAGCTGCGATACGTTAACCAAACATAACCCTCTGCCAAAATTCAAAATCGTTTTTAAAGTCGTTGTTTTTAATCTTTGCTTTGTAGAACTCGTTTATTTCGGTTAACTGTTCTTTTGTGTACTTGTAGGTTCTTAGCCTGTCTTTGTTATCTTCAAGCCATTTTACAGCTATTTCCCCGTACTTCTTTGCTAGTCTTATTCGGTATTCGATTAGGTTGCCAGAGTGCATCTTATTGCAATAAAAAGAGCATTGCTTATTCACATTCCACGGGTGAAAAATTAGCCCGCTATATACTCCACTTGGAAAAAAATGTCCAGCATCATATCTGTTTGAGGTTTTAGTACACGATATGCAATTCAAATCAACATCCCGAAAACGTACCCACTTTTGAAACGTTGCCTTAGCTTCATTTTCGTATTCGGTTAGGGTTTTAAACTTCTGCTTTAATACTTTTTTCTCTGCCCTATCCCGTTTTTTCTGCAATTCCCGAACAAAGTTTTTTACTTCCTCTGGGTGCTGTAAATTGTACTCTAGTGAACAGTTGATAGAACACACCTTAGCCCCTATTTTATACACAGGCTTGCCGCATATTACACAGGGTTTAAGTTTGCGTTTAATCATACGTTAACTATTCCTGACTTAATCCAACTTACTTGAGTTCTAATGCTATCGCAAACCGTATAGGCTGAATCCATTATCCTACGTAAAAGATACATTTCTGGTACTGCTATATGAGCCTTGTTTTCAGCCCTTGAAACCGAATCCCCAGCTTTTACATTATTAGCTATTTCCTGCTGAAATTTAGCATGGTATTCCGCCCGTTCTTTTTCTAGGTAATGCAAAGTAGCCGTAATTTGCTGGTTAATTTCTACCAATGTATTACCATCGTTTGGCTTTGTTGCCCTGTAAAGTTTTATTTGCTCTGCAAGGTGGTCTAATGCCGTACTAAATGCGCTCATATTGATTCTTTTAAAAACTTTTTAGAGTAAGTCATATTAAAATTTAACCCCGCATGAATCCTATTTACCTGCCTTTTTTCTAGATAATCTATCAAATCTCTAGCCTCTAAATCCGTTAAAAGTTTAAGCCTTTGATAAAAATACTCGTTCAATTCAAAAGGAATAGTAGAACTTTTTAATAGTTGTTCTATGTATTCAATTTGCGTTACCTCTGGTGCTGGTTCAAATTCTTCTATTACGGGGTTAAATTCCATTTACTTTGCCGCCTCAGTAATTAACGATTCTTTGGTTTTTTCGGTCATTTTATACTTTTTCTCAACCTCACCAATTAAACCACCATTTTTTAAGTATGCAACAGCTTGTTTAAAAACCTCGGTATTTTCATTTAACCACGCTCTTTTGTCGCCTATGTTTAGTGAGGCATCACTACCATCGTCATCTTCTGTTTCTAGGCTTAAAAGGCCGCTAATTGTGTACCTACGGTAGTAAGTAATTGCAGAGCCTATTTGTTGAGGTGTTAATCCTGTTGGTAGGTCTATTTCAGAGCAAAAAGATTGACCAGACTTAGTGCAAACCACCATAGTTATTACCTTATTCCCCTGTACGGGCTGTGTAAGCACTAAGCCAACTTCTGTAAGCAGGGGTTTAACCTCGCTTAGTATCTGGTTAAGACTTGCGTAAGTGTTTTTAAAGTGAGGGTTTTTAGCATCCTTTTTAATTGCCTGAACTCGTTTTTGAAATTCAAACATTTTTTCATTTATTCCGTTGGTTTCCATGCTTAATTTATTAGCGTTATTTTCCAAATTTCTAAGGTATTATAGTACTTTCCGTTGTATTCTTTTCCTTTAAGATTTACACTACACACCACCTCTTGCCCTTCTGTAAAGGCGTTCAGCATACTTGTGTTTTTATTCACAGCAAGTAAACTTATATGCTGTGGGTATGGGGTACTAGCGTCTGTCGTTAGTATTAATTCTCTTTTGATGAATTTCTCCGATGGTTGTTCCGTTGGTCGGATTAGCTTAATTATTCCAGAAATTTCCACTTTACTTTTTTTCTAATTGTTTAGTTAATTCTAAATACGTTTGCACCTGTTGGTTAAGCTCGATACTTTCTTGCAGCATTTTAGCGTGAACCTCCCGCAAGTTTTTAAGGTCAAGTTCTAACTGTACATTCTTCAACCTTAGTTTTGTGTTAGCTTCGATTAACTCGTTTTTAGCCCTTATAGCCTCGGTTAATTGCTTCTCTGTACTTTCTAGTATTTTCTCCGTTAAACTCATTTTTTTCCGTTGTTTTATGTTGCTAAATTAATAAACTAATTTTGTTTCTGCAAGTCTTTTAACAATTTATTTTGACTTTCTAATATTGCGTTCTGAGCCTCGACTGCATTAAGTCGGTGCATATATTCCTTTAACTGCTCGGATTTGTAGTCGTTTTGCACCCTCAATTCCTCAACTTCTTTGGTTAGTTCCTCGTTCTTAGCAATTAATAAAGCCGCCCTTTGTGTTACTATTGGCTCTACTTTTGGCATTGGTTTATTAATACCAAATTCGTTAGAAAACATTACTAAAAAGCGGTTCATTTTTTCTCTGTAACCAGCCTCAACTTGCATTAGACCGTTAATCTTTTTAGTTGCCGCTATTACGGTTGCGTGGTCTTTACCTAAACTTCTGCCAAGTTCTTTAGTATTATAGCCGTTTGAGTGCTGCCTAGCAAGGTAAAAATAAATGTGCCTAGCTTCTACTTTGTCTGGGTATCTTGACCCCTTTTTTACTTCTTCTGGGTCTTGCCCCAACTCCCTGCAAACCATGTCTAGGATTGCCATTAATACTTCGTGTCTGTTCATTTCTTTAAGTTTAGTAAAATTGCCCCAGCTAATCCACCGATAATTGCGGAGAATAATAGTATTAAAAATAGTGTGTTCATTTTAAAAGTTCTGGGGTTTCATGAATATTTCCGATAACCTTAATATCATATTTATTTATTTCAGAATACCCACTTTTATCACTCCATAGAACGCAAAATTTAGGACTTCTTTCTTCATAGCCGTAATCGTCTTTCAGAGTTGGGTATGAGCCAAAAACAACACTACATTTAGCCTTAATAGAATCATCTAATAAAATATCGCCCTCGTAAATTTCTTTTCCGTTTTTGTCTTTAAGCCCCGTGTATTGGCCTACATTGTCAACAGTCCACGAGGTATCCCCATCAACTATTTCCCAATTTCCACTTATTTGTTTCACTAAATAGCCATAAGCCCAATATTCTTGACCATTTATTCCCTGAAACCAACCCCTAAATTTAATTTCTCTGTTTTCCATTAGTTACGTGTTAAAGCGACTGCCGCCATTATTAGAATAAAGGCTAAAAAAGCGTAAAACTCCCAGTCTGGTTCGTTATTTAATTCCGTTGATTTCATTGTTTCTCTTTGCGTTTTTAACCCCCTTAACCACTATAAAAACTAGATAGGCTAAAGAAAGTATTGGTAAAATTAGTAGTTTCATCTTTCACGTTTTTTCTGCCCCCAGCTTCTACGCTGAAACTTTCTCCGCTTCCTTTCAAGTTCCTGAAAATACCAGTATCTAGGTAGGTCTGCTCGGATTTCCTGCATTGCAAGGGCTAGTTTAAGGGATGTTTGCACGGTTGGTTACATTTAGCATTTACCCAGTTTTTACGCATCCATCGAGAGAAAACGGGCGTTTGATTAACTTTTAAAATATTGTAATGTTCACTATCTCTGTTTGATACTTTAATGGTATCGCCAACCTCAGCAAACAACTTGCCATTAAATGTTGTGGTAACTTCAAATCTGGTTTTAACTGTTAATGACTGCATTTTTTTTCGTTTTTATTGTTACACAAATATACAACAATTAAAAGCCAACAAACAAATTTATTTTGTTAAATTTACGCAACTAGCTGATTTTAAAGCCGTATTTCTGCATTACTGGTAGCATCTTTTCAATAAACCCTTTTGTAATAGGCCGCTTTTTGTTCATAATTAGCCCTAGATACGTGTTTGTTATTCCCGCTTCTTTGCAGCATCCTGAGGCGTTAATGCCCGCTTGGGCAAAGAAACATTCCAACTCTTCAAATTTTAAAAGGCTATCGTATTTACTTTTAATCTTAGGGGCTGGTTTACTTACAGCAGGCAATTTACGGATTTTCTTTTTCATCTTTCTTTTTACTTGAACGGTGGATATTTTTTGTCCGACAATCAAATTGGTTATTTGGTTATCTGACATTATTTTACTGAGTATTTTATCTACCCTTGATTTTTGTATTTTACCGCTTTTAATTAGGGTTTTACACTTAGATATTGAATGTATTGCGGTTGCATGGTTTCTGTCTATTACGCCAGAAATTAAGCCTAAACTAGCGTTAATTTTAACCTTATTAGCCAAGTAGCAATATAAGTGTCTAGGGTAGGTTAGTTCTGATATTCTAGATTCTAACTTTATTTGCTCTGGCTCGACATTATAACTTTCAGCAACGTATGCAAGTATTTTTTCTAAAGCCTGTTCTTTTGTAATGTACATTTTAGTAGTCTTTATGTGTTAAGTCGTTATACTCTGCTTCTTCTATTTCTCGGATAGCCTCGTTTACTTTCTCTTTTATTTCATAGCAGGTGTCGGACTTTTTGATTGCTATTTCAATTTCTGCCATTTTACTTAGCTTGTCGGTTTGCTCGTAACAAAATTGAATTGTAGCGTAATAGTTGCCGTTAATGTGAAAATATACGCTAGGTATGTTTAAGCACCTTTTACTATCCACCTTGTCGTAAAGAAAGGCTTTAACCATGCCTTTTAACTCGTCTGAGTTGCTGA